>JANLUQ010000507.1:0-19340 GCA_031363565.1 Armatimonadota bacterium
AAGCCATCGAGTCCTTCCACGCCGCCCTCGCCCTCAGCCCCAAATATACCGAGGCTCGCACCAACCTCGCCCTGACCCTGCGCGCGGCTGGCCGCCCCGACGAAGCCAATGCCGAGTTCGCCCGCGTCCTGGAAGACGACCCCGACAACGCCCTCGCGCGTGGGGAAATGGCGTAGTAAGAAGCCACTAAGCGTCTCTCAGCATCGCCGTATTTTGCGGAGAGGTAACCAATATGCTCGAGGGGTTTCCTTGCCCTGCTTGCGGCTTCCTTACCTTCGACGAGCCGCCTGGCAGTTATAACATCTGCACTGTCTGTGGCTGGGAGGACGATCATGTTCAGCTTGCCGATCCGCGTATGCAAGGCGGCGCAAACCGCGAGAGCTTGTACGAGGCGCAGACGAAAGTCCTGAGCAGGTATCCCCTTGTGGTGCAGGAGGCAGACGGGATGAAGCGTGATCCACAGTGGCGTTTGCCGACCCATGAGGAGGCCGCTGTTCGCGCGGATGACCCGACTCCAGGGTCTGACTGTTCTGAGGCCGTCGCCGTGGAAGAACCTGATTACTACTGGCGAAAGCTGAGTGATTAGCTGGAGGCGGCTGTGGTTTCAGCCCCAACAATCATGGCTAACGCCGTTGTCAATCCAGTGTCACCGCCTGGTACTCGTTCTCGCATGGAACGCCGTCCGTCAGCCGCAGCGTCTTGGCGGTCAGGTCCATGATGACCGAGGTGACCGTGATGTAGTGGTGCTCCGGCGGCTCCAACCCCTCGGCGGCGTGGCGGCAGATGCCGTAGGGGTGGCGAACATGATCGCGCAGGCCGTCCTCGATGTCCGAAACGGCGACCTTCTCATGCGCCCCCAGCAGTTCGCCCAGGCGTGAACGACGGCCCACTGAGAAGAGGCGCTTGGGGTTCGGCGGCTCCGCGACGCCGATCTCGGCGGGGTCGGTGAAGTTGTTGGTGTGGGTCAATCGCCCCCGCTCGCAGGCCAGCAGCCGCAGCTTGTCCGGCGCGGCCTCAATGTCCACCACCTTGTCCGGCGTCTGGGCGATCAGGAAGTTAGTGGAGCAGGCGCGGCTCTCGCCCGTCACGACGGCCATGGCGGCCATGGCGGCCTCGAAGTCGCGGGCGCGCAGGATCTCGTAGCAGCGGACATGAAACGGTTTGGCGAGTGTGGACCAGTCATCGTCCGTGCTGGTCATGCCGTTGATCGCAAGTCCGATGCCCGCGCTGTTCAGGCCGATCTTGCCGCCGACGATCCCCGCTTCGGTGAAGGCCAGCGTCTCCATGCCGTCCGGGTCGGTCGTATGCAGGACGGCCCCCTGCACCTGCGGAATCCAGTCCCAGTTCTGGCCGACCAGCAGGTGCCCGTTGGCCGACGCTTCCGGCAGGACGGCGAAGGCGGTGCAGCCGTCCACGTCTTCGCTCAAGGCGTTCTTGCCGAATTGATAGTACAAAATCTCGTAGCGCACCTGCAAGGCCGCGATGTCGTCGGGCGCAAACCCCGACCCCTCAGCTACCCCGCGCATCCCCGCGAAGTAGTCCCTATTCTGATGCTCGATCGCCTGGGCATAGCGCCGCGCCCGGTCCAAAACCTCGGGCCGGGTCAGCCCCGTCTCCCGCTCGAAGCGGTCAAAGTAGACATTTAAATTATGGGCGATGCGGTCCTTCAAAATCTTCCCATGCTGCACGCCCTGCTCATAGGCCGTCCCCGTCAGATGTACGACCGGTAATGTCATTCGCTTTCCTCTTTCAGCACTTTCACCATGTCAAGCCACGCGGGCTGCCGGACGAAGCCCAATTGCTCATTGATACCCAGTATCCCCCGGTTGTTCGCCTCGTTCCAGGTCTTGATCGAAGGATACCCATTTTCTTTCGCCCAGGCGATGGCCCTGACTTTCAAGGCCAGCACGATCCCATACCGCCAGTACTCACGGATGCGGAACCGGCGTGGATGGCAGGAGCCGGACTCCTGGCTGTACTCGCCGTAGCCGACCGCACGCCCTTCCCGCTCGATGAGCCAGCGCCCGTGGCGGCACTTGGAGGCCCGGCGCATGTCCCCGAACTCTTTTTCTCCGGCAGACGAAGGGTATTCAGGGAACGCCGCGCTGGCGATGCGCGCGAGGGTGGGGTAATCTTCAGGTGTGAAGGGGCGGATCAAGGCGGTAACGCCTCCTAGTGTCTACGCTTCGGCAAGAAGTGGTCCGGATCGTAAGACGGTCGCGGCACGAACGGCGACTGGTAGAAAATGCTCGGGTCAGTCTCGCGCAGGAAATGCCGCCAATAAGGCGTCTCTGAGGCGCGTTCCCGGAACCGATTGCCAAAATTCTCCGTGTGCCGGTACTCAGGCCCATATTCTTCAGCCCGCCACAGCGCAAGCGCCTGATGAAACCCGAGGCCATACCGGGGATGCCGGGATCGGAGCCGCACGAACGCGCGGCGGCGCAGGTAATGCTTTTTCACGGGCTTGGCCTGCTGCCTGTTCCACGCGCCACCGGGAAATCCCTGCCGGGCGAGACAAAAAAAGGCCGGGCCTGCATCCCGCAGGCCCGGCGCGTAGTTAGCACTTTCTGCCGCCGACCAGCTCCGGTGGTGCGGCGATCGGCGGGGCCGCCGCTCCTGACTGGGCGGGATCGCCGGCGGAGAGGACGACCGGCAGCGACTGGGCCGTGGCGGAACGCGGGAGGGCGGCGCCCGCCGCTGCCGTCATGGGCGGCGCGAGCGTCCTCAGGAATGGCAGACTGGGGGCGAAGAAGTATTCGCCGCCCTTGAGCGTGACGAAGCCCTCGAACCCGACCGGCTTGGTCGCCGGCGCACCCCAGGCGACCGGCCAGTCCTGGGACGTGGGTGCCCCCTCGCCGATGATGGGGTCAATGCCGACGCCGGTTTTGACGAAGTCTGGTGCGTTCACCCAGTTCTTCTGGATGAAGGCGAACTGGTTGGCGATGCTGCTGCCGTAGCACATGAACAGCAGGCCGACCCCGCCGCTCGGCAGGTCCTCGATCGCCTGCACGGCGTCCGGGTTGAACTTCCGTTTACCATAAGGGATGCCCCGCCGGGTCATCCGGCGCGGGCGCTCGGCGATGGCCGGGTCCGCCCCGAATTGACGCCCGATGTCGCCGCGCGGGTTGGACTTGCGGATGTGGGCGGCGAATGGGCACTTCATGCCCTCCGGGTCGAGGTCGTACTGGAAGTTGTTGTCCTTGACGGGCCGGAAACCGTCCGTCTGGCTCAGAACTACTGGTGTGCCGTCCTCGAAGCGGCCGATAACCATGGCCCCCGCCCGCTCCCGGTCCTCGTCGCCCAGGCCCAAAGTCGTCGCGAGGTCCTGCTCACGCATCTTGAAATGCAGCACGTCCTGTTCCAGCTTGCGGAACACGAAGTAGGAGCCGAAGCTGTCCGCATCGGGGACGGTCCGGTCCTGCACCAGCACCTGGCCGAGCGGAGCGGATGGGTCCCATTTATCTGTCCCGCCCTCGTCGGCGATGTCGGATGCGAGGTAGATCGGCTGGCTGCGGCCATCCACATAGCCGAAGTGCTCGATGCCGTTCCCCGCCTCGTTCCGCAGGGCGCCGCCGTGCTCGACGGCCAATACTGTGGCGAAGGCGCTCACCTGTGCGAGAGCCGTGTGGGCTTGGCGCAGTAGGAACGCCTCGTCGTCATCGGCCAGCAGCAGCATGGCGTCAATGCGCCTGCCCTGGTAGCCCGGCTCCCAGGCTGTCTCCAGCGGATCGCTCAGGTCGGCGATACCCGCTGCCATGCCGGCCTTGAACGAGGATGTGACGCCCAGGTCGCCGGGGGCCTCCGCGAAGGCGGCGGCGAGCTGATCCGCCGTGAAACCCAGCTTGCCGTAACCGCGCGCGGTCAGCAGAAGGCCGCCGAACAGGCCGCCGGGGATGCCGAAGTCTTTGAATTGCTGCGTGTCGTGAAGCTGCTGCGCGGCTGAGGTGACATACTGCCCGGCGAGGTCGGCAAGTGCGGGCTGGACGACGGCGCGGTAATCCTGGAATTCGAAGAAGAGATGGACGGTGTGGTCGCGCCCGTGCCCCTTCAGGATATTCCCCTGGAGGTTGTGGAGCATTGGGGCGAACTGCGGGTCGCTGGAGTCAATCGGAGCGGCCTTGCTGAGATCAACGGTCATGGTGTTTCTCCTTGAGCGGCCTGGGGTCGTGGTTTGGAGTCAGGCGGCGCTCGATCTGCGGTGGGAGGGAGCAGCAGTCATCATTGTAGTGCCGAATGGGAGAGTTGTCTGTGAAATGTGTCACACTTGCCGGTTCTTAGTGCAGATGGTTCTGGGCCGTTTCTCTTACCCGTGTCAGCATGGTCTGCTGATGCGTGTCGGGCTGCGTCAGCATCAGCGTATCCCCATGCAATTGACAGAGCAACGTCGTTTCCATCGGGTTTGCGAGCGGCATGGTCTTCTGCTCCCCGCCCAGGATGACGATGCGGGCCGTCGTCCGCTGGGTCAGGCTACTGCTTGTCGCCGTCCACGTCCCCTGCGCCGTCATCGTGCCCTGGGGCAGCGTGATCGTTTGAGACTGCGTGCCATCGGCCCGTATCTCCCACATCGATGGGACCACGGCGTTGCCTGATGCCATCGTCCCCTGCCAGTGACCGACCAAAGGCTGGGGGGGCAGGGGAGGCTTCCCGCAGCCAAATGGCAGGAGGCCCAGGAGCGCGGCGGATAGGGTTAGGCGGCACCATAGAGTTCGCAGGCCGATAATAAATGTCATGTTCGCCTGCTTGTTCGACATCCGAAAAGCTATTTCCTGCATACCTGCTGGGATTTGGGGTATAAGGACGCCGACAGGAGACATCGTATGCCAAGATTTCCGTTGCCAAGATTTCCGTTCGTTCCTCCCGCCCTAAAGACGGTCCCCGGCCAGGTCGGCGGCGCGATGCGTCTGTGGACGATCTTCAAGTCGCTGAATCTCCAGGACATCGCCGCTGCCGCCGAGCATCCGTTCCACCTCGCCTTGATCGGAACGGAGGGCCATGCCGACCTGCTGATGGCCCGGCTGGCCCTGGAGTCCGCCGCGCCGCGCGACTTGGGACCGCAGGGACCGGCGGACATCCGGCCCTATGCCGCCCGATATGCGGATCGGGATGCTGCCCCGCCTGGCAGCTTGCTGCTGGACGCGGACGCCTTGACGGCGGACGAGGCCCACCTAGCCGCCGCCCTTGCCCAGATCGTGGCCGCGCAGCCCGACCTGCGGCTGGCCTTGGCCCGGCATGTGCCGGCCTTTCGGCCCGCTGTCGTGGCCTGCCTGATCTCCGAAGCGGCGCGCGACAATGCCAAGATCGCGCTCCTGTCCGCTTTGCCCGGCATCGTCCCCGCCGCCGCCTTCCTGCTGCCCGCCACCGCCCTGGGCGACATGGTGCTCCTGACCAAGAACCAGATACTGCTGCTCTTGCGAATCGCCGCCGCCTATGGCAAAGATATGGACCTGCGGGCGCGGACGCGCGAGCTTCTGCCGGTCGTCGGCAGCGCCTTTGGCTGGCGCGCAGCCGCCCGCGAGCTGATCGGCCTGGTGCCGGGCGGGATCGGCCTACTGGTTAAGGGCTGCATCGCCTATGCCGGAACCTACACTGTAGGCAAAGCCGCCGCCGTGTATTACAGCACTGGGCACACACTGTCGCCGTCCCGGCTGAGACAGCTTTACAATGACGCCTTCCGCGATGCCGTGTCCCGTGTCCGCCCGCTCCTGCGCGGGCGAAAGACGCGCCCGGTGGTTGACAAAGCTGCCGACGCGCGGGTATAATACCGCGCAAACTTTGGCAACAATCGCTTCCGAACACGACGTATAGGAAGCACCGGCTGCGGTTGCGGCGGATACTTCCGCGCTAGGGCCCTGGGCCACGGAACGAATAAAGAATGAAAAAATACCTCCCGTGCAAGGAGAATGACTGATTTGGGTGACATTGAAGAGATCGTGCTGACTCCCGCCGGCTACAAAGAACTGGCCGACGAATTAGAGTCCCTGCGTACCACGGAGCGGCGCGAAGTCGCCGAGCGCATCCGTGACGCTATCACTTATGGCGAGCTGACCGAGAATTCGGAGTATGAGGATGCAAAAAACGCGCAGGCGTTCCTGGAAGGCCGCATCGAGGATCTGAAGCACATCATGCAGATCGCCCGTCCGCTCGACTCGGAGGAGATCCCCACCGATTACGTCGGGCTAGGCTCGGTCGTCACGATCAACGATGAAGAGGACGACTGGGAGTTCACGCTGGTCTCGCCTGTCGAGGCCAACCCGAACCTCGAAAAGATCAGCGATGAGTCGCCCGTCGGCGAGGCCCTGCTGGGCAAGAAAGTTGGCGATGCCGTCTCCGTCTCCACCCCTGCCGGCCGGACCAAGTACCGGATCGTTGCTATCCGCAAGTAGAAGCGTTCCAGCAGGGGACACACACAATGGACCAGACCGGCCCGGCTTTGCTCAAAAACTCTGGCAAATACTCCGGCACCCGGAGACGGTCCAGAACCTGGCGCGTGTGGGGAAATCTTACGGCGCGGGCGCGATCAGAGTTGAGCCGCGCTCCCTGGAGCGGCCGCCGATCCCTGTTCATCTGACGCTACAGTTCTACGAAAAGAAACCGAAGTACCCCGTCGTGCCTGCGGCGAACTAAGAGAAGGAGCACCCCGTTTGCCCGAGGACACACCGACCCCGAACACCCCGCCCGCCGAGGGTATTGACCCCATTCGCCGGCAGAAGCTTGATGCCCTGCGGGCGGCGGGGCGCGACCCGTTCGCCGCCGAGCGGTTTGATGTCACCCACCATGCTACCGAGATCGCCGCTGACTTCGACCGGCTGGAGGGCCACACCGTCCTCCTCGCCGGGCGCATTACCTCGCTGCGGCTGATGGGGAAGGCCGCCTTCCTGGATCTGACCGACGCGACGGGGCGCATCCAGCTTTATCTGCGCCGGGACGAGATCGGCGATGACCTCTACGGCGACATCCAGCACCACCTCGACCTCGGCGACATCGCGGGCATCTCGGGCTTCGTCTTCAAGACCAAGACCGGCGAGACCTCGGTCCATGTCCGCGAGTGGACACTGCTCGCCAAGTCCCTGCGCCCCCTCCCGTTTGGCAAGGAGTACGAGACCGAGGCGGGCGAGGAGAAACACGCGGGCGGCCTGCGTGACCCCGAGCAGCGTTACCGGCAAAGGTCGGTGGACCTGCTCGTCAACCGCGAGTCGCGCCAGCGGCTGCTGGGGCGGATGACGGTCACGCGGGCGATGCGCGAGTATCTGGACAAGAATGATTACCTCGAAGTCGAGACGCCTGTGCTGCAAACGATTGCGGGTGGCGCGGCGGCGCGGCCCTTCCTGACCCACCACAATGCCTTGGGCATGGAACTGCACCTGCGTATCTCGCTGGAGCTTTACCTGAAGCGGCTCATCATCGGCGGCCTGGACCGCGTGTACGAGATCGGGCGCGTCTTCCGTAATGAGGGCATCTCGACGCGGCACAACCCCGAGTTCACCATGATGGAGGTATATGCCGCCTACGCGAACCTCGATGATATGATGACGTTGGTGGAGGGCATGTACCGGCACGCCTGCCGCGCTCTGCACGCGCGGGAGCAGTTTTCCTATCAGGGCCAGGAGATTGACCTGGCGCCGAGCTTCGCCCGCTTGCCCATCCTCGAAGGCATCCGGCTGAACGCCAATGTTGACCCCGAAGAGCTGGTGACATTGGAGGCGGCCCATGCCGTCCTGACGCGGCTCGGCCTGCCGACTGAGAAAGAGCCGACCGTCGGCGGCATCATCGAGAAGCTGCACGAGAAGTACACGCAGCCGACCTTGATCCAGCCGACATTCATCACCGACTTCCCGACCGAGACCTCGCCGCTCGCCAAGAAGATGCCGGATAATCCGCTCCTGACCCGCCGCTTCGAGGTCTACATGGCCGGGGCCGAGCTTGGGAATGCTTTCAGCGAGATCAATGACCCTCTCGATCAGCGTGAGCGATTTACCGCCCAGTCCGATCTGCGGGCCGGCGGGGATGCCGAGGCGCACCCGATGGACGAGGACTATCTGCGCGCGATGGAGTACGGAATGCCTCCTACAGGCGGCTTCGGCGGCGGCGTAGACCGGTTGGCGATCATTTTGACCGATGCGCCCTCTATCCGTGACGTCATCCTGTTCCCGCTCCTGCGGCCGGAGCGCGCATAGCCGAGGGAACGCGATGACCACGGCTTTATCTTTGCCGGCTCCCGGTCCCATGCAGGCTTCCCGGCGCGATGCCCGGCGGCTGTCCGGCCTGCTCCTCGCCCTGATTGCTTGCGCCTTGAGCCTGCTGCTGTTCGTCCAGGTCGAGAACGGGCTGGCCGAGCGGGACCTGGACGCCGCCCGTCAGTGTGCGTTTCTGTCTGCGGACAGCCTTTGGGTCTGGAGCGTGACGCAGCCTCACCGGCCGTCCTCCAGTCCCTCGTCTGGTGCTCTGGTGCTGATACGTCCGCCGGACTCCGTGCTGCCTCCCGATCTGACCCCGCCGGGCATGATTTCCGGCCCCGCCCCCCTGGTCCCCCCGGCGCCCTATCTCGCTCCGTCCTTGCCGCCCACCTCTGTGCTGCCCGGCGATGCGCCCCCCTCCGGCGATTGGCACTCCCTGTTCGCGGCGATGCGGGTCGGGCATGACCATCTGAGCGCCCTGTACCCGCGTGAGACGGGGGCGCTAAACGCCGCTTGGGCTGGCTTCGCGGACTCTGTGCATCAATATGGTCAGGCGACTTGGCCCCAGACCGCCGCATTGGGCACCGCCTGCCGCACCTTCGCCCACATTCTCCAGGCGCGCGCCGACGATCGCCGACGCCTCTCCTGGACGGTCTCTGGGCTGGGATTTGGCGCGCTGCTCGCCCTCGCCGCCGGCGCGCTGACTCTGTCTCGGCGGCGCGACCGGGAGGCCGCTTGGACCGGGGCCGAGCTGCGGCGGCGTGACACCCTCCTTGATGCGACGGGGGAGGGGATCTATCAGGTGGATGCGCACGGCTCCTGCACCTACATCAATCCGGCCGGTGCGGCTCTGCTGGGATATCAGCTGAAGGAACTTTGGGGCAAGGAAATGGCTGAGCTTCTTGGCCGGAACCCGGAGGAAGACGCCGGGCCGTCTCTGGAATCGGGGGAAGAAAGCATCGTACGGACCGTCCTGCGAACCGGCGCGGTCGCCCGGCGTGATGATGACCTGCTGTGGCGGCGGGACGGCTCCTGTTTCCCCGCTGCCACGCTGGCCTCCCCGATCCGCATGGCAGGTGTCCTCCAGGGGGCGGTCGTCACCTTCTTGGATATCACTAGCCGCAAGGAGGCCGAAACGCTGCGCGACGATCTCGCCGGTATGGTCGTCCACGACCTGCGGACGCCCCTGACTTCGCTGCTGTCCGGCTTGCAGGCGCTCCGCTTTGTCGGCGGCCATGAACCCGCCGAGCGGGAGATCCTGGACAATGCCATTGGCGGCGGCGAGACATTGCTGGTCATGGTCAACGACCTGCTGGACATCAGCAAGTGGGAAAGCGGCTCGCTCGTCCTGGACAAGCAGCCGCTCCAACCCGCCGATGTGATCGAGTATGCCCTGGCGCAGACCACCCCGCTCGCCCGGCGGAACGGCCTGCGGGTCGCCCGCAACATCCCTCCCGATCTGCCCGCCACCTTGGCCGACCGGGACCTGCTGCGCCGGTCCCTGACCAATCTGCTCGGCAATGCTGTCAAGTTCACCCCGCGCGGCGGGATCGTGACCGTCTCGGCCTCTCACGATCCCGCCGAAGGGGCCATCGTCTTCGCAGTGGGCGATACGGGCGAGGGGATCCCCGCCCACCAGGTCCGGCGCATCTTCGACAAGTTCGGCCAGGTCGAGAGCCGCAAGGCGGGCCGCAAGATGTCCACGGGCCTGGGCCTGACCTTCTGCAAGCTGGTCGCCGAAGCGCATGGCGGGCGAATCTGGGTAGAGAGCAGGCTGGGCAAAGGCAGCCGGTTCCTATTCACCATCCCGGTGACGCCGGAGGCGCCCCCATGAGCACCGCTGCCGCCTCCACGATGGCCCGAAGGGGCCGCCTCTACTGGGCCTGGCGCAAATGGCGCGCATTGGTCGGGATGTTCGTCCAAGACGGGCTGGCCTACAAGGCCAACCTTGTCATCTGGATCATGACCGATGTCGTCACCGCCGTCACCATGCCCCTGATCTGGCTTGCTTCCTACAATGGCCGGGCGCAGATCCACGGCTTCGCGCCCTCCCAAATGGTGACCTATTATCTCGTCATGCTCTCGCTGACCGGCCTCATCGAGTCGCACATCATGTGGGACATGGCTGCCGATGTCAAATCGGGCAAGTTCAACATTTATTTGATCCGACCCCTCTCGTACCTGATGTATATGTACGCCTCGAATCTGGGCTGGCGCATCATGCGGACCCTCCTGGCCGTGCCGATCTTCGCGCTGGTTGCCTTCGCCTTCCGGCACTATCTTCCCGACCTCGGCGCGGGGCACTACCATATGGGGCCGGTCTTCTGGCTTTCGGTCGTCCTCGGGCATTGGGTGTCGTTCGCCATCACCTATGCCTTTGGGCTGCTCGCCCTGTGGCTGTATGAGACGCGCTCCCTCTTTAACTTCTACTACTTACCTCTGATTATCTTCTCCGGCCAGCTCGCACCGCTGGCCTTGCTCCCGCGCGGCTTGCAGGACTTTGTTCGGTGGACGCCTTTCCCGTACACACTCGCGTTTCCGACAAGTGTCTTCCTGGGTAAAGCGGAAGGTGCTCAAATAGAAATCGGGCTGGCAGGCCAAGTCGTTTGGATCGTATTGGGCCTGCTGCTGGCGGCCTGGCTCTGGCGTGGCGGGCTTCGGCGCTTCACCGCTTTCGGCATCTGATCTTGTTTCGGCATCTGATCTTGGCATCGAAACGTGAACAAAAAAAACCAACCGACGCTTCACAATACCCTCGCCTCGGTCCTGCTGACGGTTTTCCTGCTGGCGCTCTGCACCTGGGGCGAGATCGCCATCGAGGACATCGCTGGGGTCAACCGTCCCTACACCATCTTTTATCTCATCCCGGTCGCCGTCGGGGCCGCGCTTCTTGGCATACGCGGCGGTATCCTCTCCGCCCTTGCCGCCGTCCTCCTCGCACGGCTCTACCTGTTCACCGACAACAAGCATGGGTTCGGCTTGATTTCGTTCCCCAGCATCGCCGAAGCCATCGAGTTCTCCGCCCTGCTCCTGGGGACCTTGACCACTGCCTTCATCACCGGCCGTCTGCGCTCGACTTTGGGCGAGCTGAACCAAACGAATAGGGACCTTCAAGGAGCGAACCTGAGTCTGACCGAGAGCGAGCAGCAGCGGCGCGTTTTCAACCGGGATGTCCTGCTGGCTGTGACCGGCGGCAAATTGCGGCTGGTGGAACACGACGAGATGCCGCCCCCCGATCTAGTCACCGAGCAGCCCCTGCTGACGCTGACGCTGCGTGTCCCCCCGGACGCCAGCGCCCTGCGCCACATCCTATGTCGCCTGGGACAAGAGACCGGGATGGAAGCCGAACGCATTGATGACCTCTGCACCGCCACGACTGAGGCTGCCACCAACGCCATCAAGCATGGCAACGGCGGCTTGGCGACGGTCTGGGCTGATCGGGACGCCGTCACCGTTCAGATCGAGGATCATGGCACAGGCATCGCGCCGGCCCATCTGGCGCGGGCCACCTTGGAACAGGGCTTCTCCACTCGCGTCTCGCTCGGCATGGGCTTCCACCTGATGCTCCAATCCACCGATGCACTCGCGCTTTGCACGGACTCGCACGGCACGACCATCTTCTTCCAGGTTTTCAACAAGCCACGCCCTACCGTCCAGGAAGCTGTCCTCGCTCGCTACGGCAGCATTGTCTGACCGCTGTTTGGACTCCCTCTCAAGATTTCTTTGCCGTTTTGGTATGGCTCCTTCCGACTTGAAAATTCCTTAACAATTCCTTAACAATTCCTTAAAGCTCCTTTAACATTGCACCAGTAAACTGTCCGTGTTACGTTGCAATGTGATGTTCACTAGAACACTTATAAGGAGCGACACCCGTGAAATCTTTATCCCCCCGTCGGCCTCTGCGTCAGGCCGCCCTGCTTGGCCTTGCCGCTGCTGCCCTGCTCTGCGCCCGCGGCGCTTCCGCGCAGACTCAGCCCCTCGCTTTCCAAGTGACCAATAACACCTTTTCGAACGGTGACCTGATATTCCCGGTGACCGACGATCTGACCTTCAGCAACCTTGTGCTGACGGAGACCTTCACCGACAACACGACGACCATTCTGACCCTGAGCGACCCGAACGGTGCGGTGCAGAACACGCTGGACACTGGGCCGACCGACCTGATCAGCAGCGGCTTCTCCTTCGTGGACAGCGCCGGCAGCTCCCTCGCGTCGGCGACGTTGACCGGCATCCTCGGCATCAGCGGCTTTCCTCCTACCAGCATCCTCCCCGTTGACGTGGAGTATGGATTCGTGGATCCCAACGCGCCGCACTTCCCGAACACCTACTTGAACGCCGCTTTCTCGTCCACCCTGTCGTTCCCGATAACCCCCGGCCAACCCGCGCCCGGCGGCATCGGCATCGGCCAGTTCAGCCTGGTGGCGAACGACCCCGGCCACAATTACCCGGCGATCTTTACCGGCACGATCAATGCCACGCCGAACCCTGTCCCCGAAGCCTCCACGGCCGTCTCGGTTGGCCTGCTGCTGGCCCTGGGGCTTGGCGGACTGGTCGTCGCGCGCCGCCGCACCGCTGCGAAATAACAAGCGTCAAAGATGAGGAGAAATATCACGATGAAGCGAAATCAACTCAAGAATGGGGCATCAGCGCTCGGCGCGGCCCTGCTCGCGCTGCTCGGCGGCTCCGCCGCCATGGCGCAGGTGGACGGCACCAATTGGGGCACTCTCACCGCCCCCGTCTACGGCACCTCGGAAAAGGCCATCGCGGGCGGCATCTACAGCGCTGCCGAGCTGTTCGCCGGCCCAAACAAGTCTGCGGAGCTGACACTGCCGTCCGGGATCGCCTCGACCTACTTCGACGGCGTCCTGCCCAACGGCAAGAAGGTTACGCCCGCCGGCATCGTCGCCCAGATCGGAATGCACCCGCTGGGCAGCGTCCTGACGCCCGATGGACAGTATCTTATTCTTTCGTGCGATGACGAGCGCAACATCAGCGGCGGCTTTTCCACGCAGCCCTCGATGACCACGGCGGGAACCACGGCCAATCTGGCCGGAGGGTACACGATCACCGTGCTGCGGACCTCCGACCTGAAGGTCGCTGCCCAGACCGCCTTGAACGCCGTCGGCCCGCTGTTTATCGGCCTCCAAGTGAAGCCCAACGGCACGGGTGGCTACACGGTCTACGCTTCCGGCGGCGGCAGCCACAACGTCAAGGTCCTCACGTTCACCCCGCCGGCCACCCCGACCTCGCTGGGCGCGCTGACGATCGGCACGCCCATCCCAATCAACCCGATCACGCTGAACGGCACCCCCACTAACTTCTCCGCGCCCACCCCCTTCCCGCAGGGCGACTACCCGGAGAACGGCGGCGGCAGCGGTGGTGCCGTCGGCAGCGCCAGCGGCAACCGGCTCACCTTCCCGGCCGGCTCCGCGCTCAGCCCGAACGGCCGCTACCTGTATGTCGCCTGTAACGGCGACAACAGCCTCGCCATCATTGATACCAGCACCAACACGGTCATCAAGCAGATCCCCGTCGGCTATCTCCCCTATGGTGTCTCGGTGAGCCGCGACGGCAGCAAAGTCCTCGTCTCTAATTGGGGCGTCCAGCAGTACAGCTTCCTCGCGCCGCCGACGCTCGACGGGAACGGCAACCTGATTGCCCTCAATGGTGCCATCACCCCCCGCGCCACGGATATCAGTGGCCTGTTCTATGTGCCGATCGCCAGCACGACGGGCAGGAACCCGAAGACCTCCTCGGTATCGGTCGTTTCCATTCCCGGCGGCAACCCCGTCAATGCCGCCCTGCTGGGCAGCATCTATGAGGGGCAGCCCGCCGGGCTGGACGACCGCAGCATGGTCGGCGAGACCCATCCTTCCGCCACCGCCATCGTGCGGCGCGGGGCTGTCGAGGTCGAGTATGTCGCCAAGGCCGGCAGCGACGCCCTCGGCCTGATCCTGATCGCCAACAACCGCAAGCTGCAAGATGTGGACCTGTCGCCGCTGAACCTGAACCTGGACAGCCACACCGTCCACGGCACCTACCCTAACGCCCTGGCCGTCTCGCCGGATAACACACGGGTCTATGTGGCTGAGGCCGGCCTGAACTCGGTCGCCGTGCTGAACACGACCAACCCGACCGCCCCCACTCTGATCGGCCGCATCCCGACCGGATGGTATCCCACCGCCCTGAGCGTCAGCGCGGACGGCAAGAATCTTTATATCGTCAATGATAAGGGCGTCGGCGAGGACATCAACCCGAACACGAACTTCGCCACCAACCCGACAGCAAGCGGCGTCGAATCCTTCAGCAACTCCAACTCCATCTTCGGCACCTTGCAGAAGGTTGACCTGACCTCCTACATACCGGACCAGACGACCGCCCTGGCGAACAACTACGCCGTACAGACCGGCCCGCTGGACACATCAATCGTGCCGCTCGGCGGGGCGGCCTCGGGCAAGATCAAGCATGTGATCTTCATCCTGCACGAGAACAAGACCTTCGACTCCATGCTCGGCAACCAGACCCACTTCGGCGTCTTCGCCAACCAGAACTACAACCTGGCAAACGGCACGACCAGCCTGGATACCGAATACGCCGTAGTCGGGGCGACCGGCTTCACCACCCTTGCCCTGAACACGCAGGCGCTGGCCGACACCTTCGCCACGGGCGTCAACTACTACTCGGACGCCGAGGAGAGCGATGGCGGCCACCAGTTCAGCGCTTCGGGCACGGCCAGCGACTACACGGCGAAGACGCTGCTGGTCAAGGGCGGGCGTGGCCTCCTTGCCAACAAGAACTTCGAGGCGGAGGACTACCCGGAGGGCGGCTACATCTTCAACAATGCCGCCCGCAGCGGCGTCTCCTTCAAGGACTACGGCGCCCTGATCCGCATCTCCGGCACCGACAACGGTTACGCCAACCCCGCCACTCTCATTGACCCGCCCAGCGGCAATGCGGGCGTACCCATGGTTCCCCTCAGCAGCCCGGTGGTCAACGGCATGAACACGACGAATGTTCCGCCTGCCTCCGCCGCGCCCACCGAGGTCCCCGGCAGCGACGTGACGACGGCGACCCAGGGCCTGGGCCAGTCCTATTTCCTGAAGAACCCGATCCTGGCGATCCTGGGCGAATCCAATGCCAGTGGCGAGCCATATCTGGACAAGAACTACCCCGGCTATAACTTCGGTATCTCCGATCAGCGCCGTGCCCTGGAGTTCAACCAGGACTTCGACCGCATGGTGAAGGCGGGGACCCTGCCGCAGTTCCTCTATATCTACCAGCCGAACGACCATACCGGCCCCGCCGCCACGACCAACATCAGCATCACTGGCGGCAACCCGTCGGGGGCCGAGCTGATCGCCGACGGCGACACGGCCCTCGGCATGGTGGTGAAGCACATCATGGGGAGCACCGCCTACTATAATAGCGCCGACGGCACAGGCAGCGCGATCTTCGTCACCTACGATGATGCCCAGTCGGGCCGGGATCACTTGGACCCGCACCGGACGCCGATGCTCGTCATCAGCCCCTACGCCAAGCCGGGCTTCCTGGGGACCCGCCACTACTCGACGGCCTCCATCGTCAAGACCGAAGAGCTGCTGCTAGGCATGCCGCCGAACAACTACGGCGACCTGCTCGCCACCGACCTGCGCGACATGTTCCAGTCCACCTACAACGGCATCGCGCTTGGGCCGGACGGCCTGACTCTGGTACAGACGAAGACGAGCAAGGCCTTGATCAAACTCCATGACAAGAGCACCTATGTGGCGACGGCGGAGGGCCGCAAGGTCTGGACGCTGGCCTGGAAGCTGGACACGTCCGCCCCGGACCGTGACAGCCAGCGCCTGAGCCTCGTCACCCTGCTCTCCATGCAGGCCGACACATTGCACCGCTCGGCAGTCAAGAAGAACCGCCTGCATACGGCCCAATACAAAGCCGCGCAGGCCCGCGTCTACCAGGCCGCCGTGCGCGTTGTCAACGGCCCCAAAGCCGGCGGCGACGACTAAAAACCCATAGCCCCGGCTTGAAGAAGCCGGGGCTTTTTCGCCTACTTGGAGACAATAATGGCCTACGCACAAAAAACTTGTAAGCAAAGCAAAATCGTCCTGCTCGGCGCCGCCGCCGTCGCCCTGCTCGGCGTCCCCGTCTTGGCGCAGAATCCGAACCCGCTGGTCACTGGCAAGCGGATCACCCTTCCGCCGCTCGGCACTCAGGCGAACGTCGGCAGCCTGCCGATGAACATGATCCTGACGCCCGACGGCAAGTACGCGATCTCCACCGACATGGGATTCCGGCAGGGATTGGTCTGCGTCAGCACCATCACCGGCGCTCCGGCCCAGCCGATCACCGCGCCCGCCCCGATCAACCCGGACGGTTCCCCCGCCGGTCTGCCTATCTCCAAGTCCATCATCCAGTTCGGCGCGGAGATCACCACCGGACCGGACGCCGGCGCTTACGGCCCTACTGGCCTGTATTACGGCCTGGCCGTCCAGTCTAACGGAGATGGGACAAGCACGCTGTACGCCTCCGAAGGCGCGAGCAACGCCGTCGCCGTCGTCACCGTCGGTGCGGACGGCTCGCTGGCCCTGAAGCAGAGGATCACGCTGAACACCGGTGATTTCGCCGCCGGAGTTGCCCTGGACGGGCGCGGTAATCTATTCGTCGCGGTCAATGAGACCTACCCCGCCGGGGCGGCCGCTAACACCACGACACCGGGCAGCCTGCTCGTCCTCGATGCGGTGAGCGGCGCGATCAAGAGTCGCTACTCGTTTATCCTCCCCGTCAGCCTACTGGCCGACGGCAAGACGCTCTTCTCGCCGACCAACTTCCCCTTGGCCGTGGCGGCGACGGCGGCCGGCAAGGTCTACGTCACCTCCCAGCGCGATGGGAACGTCTCGGTCGTGGACTGCACCGACCCCGCTTACCCTAAGGCCGGGGCGATTATCCCCACCGGCGTGCACCCGATCTCGCTCCTGCTGAACAAGGCCCAGACCAATCTGTATGTCGCGAATGCCCACAGCGAGACGGTCTCGGTCATTAACACTTCCACCGACGCCGTCACCAGCACGATCCTTCTCCAGCCGACCGGCGCGCATGGCCTCCCCGGTGCCACCCCGACGGGCCTCGCGCTCACCCCGGACGAGAGCCAGTTGTACGTCTCGCTCGGCGATCTGAACGCGGTCGCGGTCGTTGGCCTGGCCGCCGGCCAGACCATCGGCTACATCCCGACTGGCTGGTACCCCACCGCCGTCGTCGCCTCCCCGCTCAAGAAGCAGATCCTGGTCGCCAACGCCAAGGGCACCCAAACGCGCTACCCGAACCCCGGCTATCAGCAGTTCACCTTCTTCGGGCAGTACGATCTGAACCGGATCGAAGGCAGCGTCCAGACCATCCCTGTGCCGAACTCCGCCCAGCTCCCGGTGGAGACGCAGCAGGTGTTCACGAACAACCGACTCGCCAGCATCGGCACCGCCTCGCCAACGACCGTGACCTCGACGAACCCCTTGGCCGGCATTAACCTGCAAGCGGGCAAGATCAAACATGTCTTCTACATCGTCAAGGAGAACCGCACCTACGACCAGATCCTCGGCGATGAGCCGAGCGGCAACGGCGAGGCGTCGCTCGTCCTGTTCGGTCGGGATGTGACGCCGAACCTGCATGCCCTGGCCGAGCGGTTCGTCCTCCTGGACAACTTCTACGACTGCGGCGAGGCGTCCGGCGACGGCTGGCCGTGGTCCACGCAGGGTCAAGCCAGCGAGTACGTCATCAAAAACCTGCCCTATAACTACAGCGGCCGGGGCCGGAACTACGACTTCGAGGGGGCTAACAACAACTATCCGACCGGTGGCTTCCCCACCACCGACCCTTATGGTCAGCCCCTGGTCCCCAATTCGCCGTTCCACGACCCCACGAACAACGGCAAAGCGCCCGCTGTCCCAGATGTTTCCGAGGCCCCCGGTGGCCATATCTGGGACGACGCCCTCAAGAATATCAACCTGACCGGCACGGGCCTGACGAACAAGTACCGCAACTACGGCTTCTTCGCCCTGTTCGGCAACAATGTCACCACCCCGGACAATTACCCCACGGATGCGGGCCTCCAGCCCGCCGGACATGACGGCGGTGGCATCACAGACATTGACTTCCGCCGCTATGATGCCGCCTATGCCGACAGCGAAGGCCCGCTCAAGACCGGCGTCGCGACGGCCCTCTACCCGACACAGACCTACGGCCACTACGCCCAGCCAAGCCGTTTCACCGAGTGGAACCGCGAATTCCAACAGATGCTGACGAACGACTCGACCGGCAATACCGTCCCCGCCTTCGAGACCGTGCGCTTCATGCATGACCACACTCAGGGCATGAGCGCGGGCCGCCACACGCCGCGCGCCGAGGTCGCCGACAATGACTACGGTGTCGGCCAGTTCGTTGAGGCCGTCAGCAAGAGCGCGATCTGGAACAGTTCGGCAATCTTCGTGATCGAGGACGACGCCCAGGACGGCCCGGACCATGTGGACGGGCACCGTTCCACCTGCTACGTCATCAGCCCCTTCATCAAGAAGAACTCGGTGGACCATACATTCTACAACACGGATAGCGTGCTGAAGACCATGGAGCTGCTGCTGAACATCCCGCCGATGAACCAATACGATGCCATTGCCAGCCCCATCCTGGACTTCGGTACGGACGCCACCGCGAACGCCAGTGTTTATGCCTCCACAATGCCGGCCGCCGGCATCCTCGGCGAGATCACACCAGCGGCCAAGATTGGCAGCGCCCTGTTCCCGCTGGAACAGCTCAGTGCCAAGATGGACTTCGTCCATCCCGACAGCGCCCCGGCGGCCCTGCTGAACGAGATCATCTGGAAGAGCGTCAAGGGCGTCCATTCCAAAATGCCCGCGACGCACCACAGCGGCCTCGTCCTGACGCACCCCTCGGCCCCGAAGGCGGCGGTCCATGCCGCCGTCAAAGATAGCGACGGCGACTAGCCGCCCTTGCTCCCCGCACACAGGAAGCCCCGCGTCCAAGCAGTGGACGCGGGGCTTTCCCCCGTCATGGCCCCGCTCTAAGTAGGCATATGGCGGCAGGCGCAGGATGTAGGGGCGCCGCTTGCCGCGCCCTTCTTGTCTTGGTGCCTTCCCCAGCAAAGCAGGAGACGAGGGCGCG
>JANLUQ010000529.1:0-5480 GCA_031363565.1 Armatimonadota bacterium
GCCCGCGTCGAGCGCGCGGTAGAACATGGATGCTGTCCACCGATACTCCCTGAGAACGTCAGTTCTTGGCTGCGAGGCGAGGATCGCCGTTAGGTCGGTCACCCTGGGTGCTGCCATCTGTCACACCACCTTTATCTCTGATGTAGCCCGCCAACTAGAAGCCGACTAGCGCGCCCTCAACGGCTCCTGTACGAGAACCCGCCGAAGGTCATGCCGGGCCGGGCGAAGGGTGACACCCCTTCGTCGCAGAACATGTGCTGCGTTTCGTCCAGGAACAGCAGTTCCACCCCGGCTCCGACTAGGAACCGTTCTGTAGCATCGTCGAGCGTCCAGGGGATGCGCTGATACGAGATGTCGGCTGCCGCCAAGTCCTTCAAGACTTGCTCCTCCAGCGCACCCCCGTCGAGAACCCACGGGTCCAAGTCAATGGCCCTGCCGCCGTGTAAGTTCTCCACATCGTCAGCAAAGATGAGCCAGAGCGTGTCCCCGTTAAAGTGGAACTCGATGTCGCCATATTTCCAGATACTCGCATGGGGCTTCGCCTTCGAGGCAGGACCCCAATCCTCCGGCTCGCCCAAGTGGCCCCGAAGCTGGCGGCGTGAGATGCCCAAACGGACGGGGCCGAACTCGCCCGTCCGTAGGAAGTCCTGCATCGAGACGCTGACCTTGGGCATGGCATCACCGGTTCAGCAGCGTGCCGACGTACTTCAGCAGCTCGTTGGCGGACTGCTCGGTATACCCCTGGTCCTTGACCAAGCGGTCCACCACGTCGTTGATGCGGCGAAGCTGCTCCTGGTTGGGCGTCTTGGTGCTGGTCGTGATCTTGACGATGTCTTTCAGGTCGGAGAACAGCTTTTTCTCCAAGGCCTCTTTCAGCCGCTCGTCCGTGCCGACGCCGAAGGAGCCGCCCCGGCGGGAGACGGAGGCGACGGAGCGCATGATACCCTCGCGGAACTCGCGCTTGGCATTCTCCGAGACGCCGATCTGCTCCTCGATAGAACGCATCAAGCGCTCATCAGGTTCCACGTCGTCGCTGGTGATGGGGTCCTTGACCTTGGTCCGGTTGCAGAAGGCGTCCACGTTGTCCAGGTAATTCTCCAGCAGGGTGCGGGCCGACTCCTCGTAGGAGTAGACGAAGGCGCGCTGGACTTCTTTCTTCGCCAGCTCGTCGTAGTCCTTGCGCGTCTCGTCAATGAAGCCGAGCAGGCGGCGGTGCTCCTCTTCACTGTTGGTGTACTCTTGAAGGCCGTCGCGCATCCCGCGCAGGACGTCAATGGGCGTGACGTAGCCCTTGCCGCCTTTGACCAAGGCGGCGGAAATGCGGTTGATGACGAAGCGGGGCGAGACGCCGCTCATGCCCTCGTCCATGAACTCGTCCTGCAATTCGCGGATATGCTTCTGGTCCCAGTCGCCCACCTGCTTCTCGCCGTCATACAGCTTCAGCTTGGTCATCAGGGACAGCCCCGACTTCTTGGACGGCTTCAAGCGCGTCAGGATGGCGAACATGGAGGCGGTCCGCAAGGTATGCGGGGCGATGTGGACGGCGGTCAGGTCCGCACGGTCCTCGGAAAGCTGGGACTGACCGATCAGCTTCTCATAGATCTTGATCTCCTCGGTCAGCCGCAGATTGTAGGGAACGCGGACGACGAAGATACGGTCAATCATCGCCTCGTTCTCTTTGTTGCCGAAGTAGGAGTTGTATTCGTACTCGTTGGTATGGGCGAGCACGACGAGGTCGGCGTAGATGAGTGCGAAGCGGGAGGCCTTGATGGTCTGCTCGCCCGCGACGGTGTTCAGCTCATACAGGAAGCGCTTCTCGGCCTTCAGCATCTCGATGAACTCGATGACCCCTCGGTTCGCGATGTTCAGCTCGCCGTCGAAGTTGTAGGCGCGCGGGTCTGATTCCAAGCCGTACTCGGTCAGGGCCTGGATATTGACCGAGCCGGTCAGTTCGGCCACGTCCTGCGACTTGGGATCAGCGGGCTTGAAGGTGCCGATGCCGCGCCGCTCCCGCTCCGACAGCGTGATGCGCTCGACAGGTACGTCGTCTATTTTACCGCCCCACTCGTGCTTCAGCCGATAGGCGTCCACGGGGTCTAAGTCGCCCTCGATATGGATGCCGAACTGCTTCTTGAAGGTCTCGCGCAGGTCCTCGGGGATCAGATGCAGCGGCTCCTCGTGCATCGGCGAGCCTTTGATGGCGTAGACCGCACCCTCCTCGGTCTTGGAGTGCTTTTCCAGGCCCTTCTTGAGCAGGGTCGAGAGCGTGGACTTGCCACCGCCGACCGGGCCGACCAGCATCAGAATCCGCTTGCGGATGTCCAGGCGGCGGGCGGCGGGCGCGAAATACTCTTCGACAAGGTGCTGGATTGTCCGCTCCATGCCGAATAATTCGCCCTCGAAGAACTTGTATACCTTGGGCTGCCCTTCGCCGGGGTCATCTACACCCGCCGAGACGATCATATCGTACATCCGCGCGTGGGAGAGATCGGCCACCTTCGGGTTCTGGGCAACGATCTCCAGATAGTCTTTAAAGGTGCCCTCCCAGTGCAGCTTGTCGGCTGTCTGCCTCTGCTCTTCGGCTTGTTTGAGAATATCCCAGGTGCTCATTCTGTATCCTTTCCGCGTCCGATAGCGATGATTCCAATGTTCCGCGCGATGGCTGCGCCTTCGAATAGCTGCGCCTTCGAAATGACAAAGCCCCGGCGCTCGTAGTCCTGCTACGAAGTCACCGAGGCTGCGATCTCCAAAATTCGCGTTCCCTGTCTTTGCCGTGTCTGTCCAGTTGATCTGTCCGGTTAAACCGTGTTCATCCGACCGCTGTGCCTCGGATCGAGTTATAAAGGTGGGTAGGGATGGGTTGACTACAGACGATCATTGTCCGCTTTTCATTCCCGCCTGCCGGACGCGCTGGCCCGATCAAGCGTTCGACTTTCGAAGCTGTGATATCTATTATTATACCATGTTTTGCCCGCCCACTCAGTCCTTTCACTCGGTCGTTTTGCTCGGCCCTTTGTAGTTACGAGTGTATTTACGCGGCCGGCGTGGGGTTTGTTCCAGCCTCCTCCGAATCGGGCCGCAGGTGATGCCATAGCCAGAAGCCGAAGAGAACCACCAAGACGGCGGTAACGGCGAAATCCGCCTTTTGGAGCCAGGCGTGTATCTGGCTCCAGTTCTTGCCTAGATATATCCCTGCCCACGCCAACAGGTAGCAGAAGGGCAGCGCGCCGATGAAGGTAAAGGCGCAGAACTTGGGGAAGTTCATGCGGGAGATGCCGGCGGGGAGCGAAATGAATGTCCGCACGATGGGTAGGACGCGGCTGAACAGGGCGGTCCACTCGCCGTACTTCTGGAAGAACCGATCTGATTTATCAATGTCGCGCTTGCGGATGAGGACATACTTGCCGTACTTCTCCAGGAAGGGACGACCCCCAATGTACCCGACCCAGTAGGCGACGGCCGAGCCGAGCAGGTTGCCGCAGGCACCGACAAAGGCAAGCGTGTGGATGTTGAAGCCGCGCGCCGGGTCGGTCACGACAAGCGACCCCGCGAACGGCATGATCGCCTCGCTTGGAATCGGGATGCAGGCCGACTCCAGCGCCATCAAGAGCAAAACGCCGGGGTAGCCGAGGGCGGCGATCAGATGTGTGACCCAGTCAATGAGGTGTTGCACGTCGGAGCAGGTTTCCTTTAGTTTTCGGTTGGATCAGTTCTTTGCGGGCGACTGAAGTCGCGCCAACAAAGGCACGAAACCTGCCTTCGCAGGTTAGGAATCTGAGTCACCGAAGGGCGACTTCGTACCTTTGTTGCTGCGGTTTCAACCGCCCGTCAGACTTTCGCTTCGTCTATCGTACCGCGAGCATACCCGAAACGCCGGTTTTCAAGTCGCCGGACGGCGCGAGGTCCGGCTGCGCCCCGCCGACGAAGATCTGCCAATCATGGGGCTGCAAAGTCCGGTTCCCTTTGGCATCCAGTAGCATGAGCTGCTCGGGCGTGAGTGTAAAGGGGACGACCGCGCGCCCATGTGGGGCGAGCGAGACGCGGCTGAAGCCCGCGAGGATGAGGCGCGGCATGGGCTGGCCCGGCGCGATCTGCCGCATCTTGCCCTTCGGATCGGGGCGCAGGTACAGCTCGACGACCTCATCGCCGGACCGGCTGCCGACGTTCTCCACCGTCACCGTGCCGTGGACGGGCTGGCCGGCAGGCGCGGAAGGGGGCAGTTTCAGAGCGCCGTAGGAGAAGCGCGTGTAGCTCAGACCGTAGCCGAACGGATAGAGCGGCTTGCCTGGGAAGTAGCGGTAGGTGCGGGTCGTCATCGCATAGTCTCGGAAGGGCGGGAGCTGGCCCACGCCGGTGTAGAAGGTCACGGGGAGGCGGCCGGACGGGTTCACGGCGCCGAACAGGACATCCGCGAGGGCCGTGCCGCCTTCCTCGCCGGGATACCAGGATTCGACGATGGCGGGCAGGTGCGCCTGCGCCCAGTTCACCGAGAGGGCGCTGCCGTTCATCAGGACCAGGATGATCGGCTTGCCGGTCGCATAGAGCGCCTTCAATAGCTGGTCCTGGACAGCGGGGAGGTCCAGATCGGTCCGGTCACCGTTGCCGCCCGTACCTTCCTCGCCCTCGATTTGCGAGGAGATGCCGCCGACGAAGATCACGGCGTCGGCGCGCTTTGCCGCCGCCAGGGCGTCGTCGAACTTGTTCTGTCCGGGCTGCTTCCATTGCAGGGCGACTTCGGCCCCGCCCTCGGCCTGAAAATACTCCAGACGGATGGGGATGGCCTGGCCGGCTTTCAGGGTCACGGTGTAGTTCCGGGTGTCCGGCGGATGGATGCTCCAGTCGTCGATCACCTTCGAGCCGCTGACATATAGCCGGAAGCCGTCGTCGCCCCGGACGCCCAGCGTGTATTCGCCGCCGACGGGCGCGACTAGCTCGCCGGTCCAGCGGGCGGAGATGTGGAAGACAGGCAGACCGGGGACGGGGTTGCCGCGCGCCCAGTTCAGGTCCACCTGCGCGTCCCGGCGCGTGGCAAAGGGGACACCGGTCAGGTCCTCGGTGCGGAAATACTCGGCGCTGAGGCCTGGCTGCCCTTCGGAGCGCAGGGCCGAGGCGGGAATGGGGGTCAGGTCGCTCAGACCGGTCAGGCTGATCGCCTTAACGTACTCGATGCGGACATTCGCCCCCGCCCGCTGCCGAATGCCCGCCAGCGCGGTGACGGCATGGGAAGGGGTGCCGTTGTAGTTGCCCAGCAGGACGCCCACCTCGTCGGCGTTCGGCCCGATTACGGCCAGCGACTTGATGGCGGGAGACAGCGGCAATTGGCCGTTCTGGTTCTTGAGCAGCACGATGGACTCGCGGGCGGCCCGCAAAGCGAGCTGCCGGTGGGCCGGGCTGTCTATCACGCTGGCCGGAATCTGCGCGTACTTCACCAAGGCGGGCGGGTCGAACATGCCGAGCTGCATCCGGGCGGTGAACAGGCG
>JANLUQ010000568.1:0-2474 GCA_031363565.1 Armatimonadota bacterium
GGAAACCGGGCGGTGTCGAAGAGATCACTACATACAAGACACTAGCGGTGGACGGCCACGGAGGGCGCTTTGGGAGTACAGCACCGGCCGCTTCTGGTCTGGGCGGCGGCGTTCGCAGCGGGCATCGGGATGGGGACAGAAGGGTGGCTGCCTCTAGTCGCCGCGTTATGCCTGGCGGCGATAGGATTGGCCGGGCTGGCGCTGGGGCATCGCCCGGCCTTCTTCGTGTCCGGGGTGCTTCTGCTGGGGCTTTGCGTGGGGGCTGTGCGGCTGGCAGCGTTCCAGACGGTAGCGGCTTCCGACGTGTCCCATTGGGCGGACCGGCCCGCGCCGGTGACGGTCACGGGGACCGTTGTCAGCGACCCGGAAGCGCGGCATGGGGGGCGGTGGACGTTCTTCCTGCGCGCCGAGCAGGTCAGGTCGGCGGGTGAGGCATCAAGCGCATCAGGCGATGCGGTGGTGACGCTTGAAGCGAACGTGGCGCACGGTCTTGGCCTGGATTACGGGGACCGGGTGCGGCTGGAAGGGGTTTTGGCGACGCCGCAGGCGGCGACGAACCCCGGCGCGTTTTCGTGGCGGGACTATCTGGCGCGGCGGGCGGTCTACTGTGAATTGCGGGTGAAGCGGCCCGGCGCGGTCGAGGATCTGGGACCGACCCGGCTCAACCCCTTCCTGCACCTGGCCGTCGTAGTGCGCCGGCGCGTGCTGACAGCCCTGCATGATGGGCTGCCGCCGACCGAGGCCGCCGTGCTATCAGGAATTCTGATTGGGCACCGAACCGAGCTGTCGCCGGACCTGCTGGCGGACTTCGTCCACACGGGCACCGTTCATATCCTGGCCTCGGCGGGGCTGCATGTCGGGATTTTAGCGTTCTGGCTGGAGCGGCTGGGCCGGAAGCTGACCCTGCCGCGCAAGCTTCAGGTCGTGCTGCTGATCGGCTGCCTCGTTCTCTACGCGCTGGTCTGCGGGGGGCGGCCTGCCGTGGTGCGGGCGGTCATCATGGCCTGCCTCTACTTCGGCGCGGTCCTATTCGAGCGCGAGCCGGACGGGCCGACGACGGTGGCGGCGGCTTCCCTGCTCATCCTCCTGCTTCAGCCGACGGCCCTGCTCGAACCGGGCTTTCAACTCTCGTTCCTGACCATCCTGACGCTCTCGCTGACGATGCCCGTGTGGGATAGGTTCTGGCGCCCACGGGTCATGGCCCGGATTTCCCGCCCGCTGGCCGCAAAAGCCGTCCTGTGGGCCGTAGAGGGCATCGGGCTGTCATGCCTGGCGCAGCTCGGATCGCTTCCAGTCGTCGCCGCCGCCTATGATCAGGTCTCCCTCAGTGGCTGGCTCGCCAACCTGCTCGTCGTCCCAGCCCTATTCGTTCTGATCCCACTTGGCTTCGCGGGCGTCTTACTGCTGGGCGTGTGGCACACAGCAGGGCTGTGGCTTTTGGCCGGTGCGGGCTGGGGCATTGGGCGTGTTCTGGCCGTCGTCCACGGCTTCGGCGCCTCTTCCTGGTCCTTCCGCGCCGTCCCGCCGCCGCCTGTCCCGCTTGTTGTGTGCTATTACGCCCTGATCGCGTGGGGGGCGGCAGCCTGGAAAGACCCCCCGATCCCCAATAATGGGGGGATAGAACGCGAGACTTCTCCGTCCGGTTCCCCCATTATTGGGGGCTAGGGGGTCTTCTTCTCCAGTCCCATCTTCTCGAACGGTACGCGCTGGAATCCCAGGGCGAACGCGGGCGAGTCCGCCTTGAGCCGGTAGTCGCCGTGGGCGGCGTCCACGAACAGCGGGTCTTTGCCCGTCAGGTTGTCCCGAATGGTGATGCCGGGCAGGGCGTCCGCCTTGTCCTGGATTTGCAGCCAGTCCGGGCAGCGGACGGCGATGTTATTCTGGATCACGTCGTACTTAGGCGCGGTCGGGTTGTCTTTCAGAACATTCGCCAGGTGTGGGTAGCGCGTGCTATAAGGGGGCGCATCATAGGGAACGGCGGCCAGACGCTTCTCCATCCCCCAGTCGCCGCCGGGGGCGAGGGATTTCGCCGCCCAGCCCAAGCCGCGCGCATCCAGCGAGACGGCAGGAAGGCAGTCCACGAAGATATTGTTGGCGACGACGATGTCGCGCCCGCCGCCGACTTCGACCGCGTGGCCCGCCCGGACGAAGACGTTCCCAAAAACCACAGTCCCCGCCGCCGTGTCGTCCAGGTAGACCCCCATGACGTCGTGGTACTCGCCCTTGACGCCGGTTTCGTTGACCAAGTCGTGGAAGTAGTTGAAGCGGACGACGTTGCCTCGCATGGTCCAGTCGCGACACATATAGAAGGCCCCTGCATCGCCCGTTTGCCGGCAGACATGGTAGATCTCGTTATACTCGATGAGATGGTCGTTGCCGCCCAGCAGGATGGCATTATGGGGGGCATCGTAGATAAGGTTGTGGGCGACACGGTTGCCTACGCCGTCTATGCCGACGCCGGGGCGGTATGTCCG
>JANLUQ010000591.1:0-2112 GCA_031363565.1 Armatimonadota bacterium
AAACCAGATTCGGGGACACTCCCACTGGCTGTTCGTTACCCAAGTGACTGAGGTGCAGGCGAAGCATAGGTTCAGTTCCTGAGCCTGCCTTTACGAAGGGCAAGCCGAAAACTTAGACACCTTGATTATACCCGAAGAGAAAAGACATACCTAATCTATTTGGGCAATTCCTCCCCCGCCTGAAGGCAAAGGGGTCTCCTTGCCCACTATCACGAAAGGTTTATTATGACTGATACTCTGACACCCGAAACCCAGACCGAAACCGTCCAGCTTTCCGTCTCCGACGGAACCACCATGTCCGCCTATGTCGCCCGCCCCGCGTCGGGCGGCAGCAAGGCGGGCCTGCTCATCTTCCAGGAGGCGTTCGGCGTCAACGCCCACATCCGCGACCTGACCAAGCGGTTCGCCCGCGCCGGCTACACCGCCATCGCCCCAGCCCTGTTCCACCGCACCGACCCCGCATTTGAAGGCTCCTACACCGACTTCGCCGCCGCTATGCCGCATATGCAGGGCCTCACCGATGCGGGCCAAAGCGCCGATATCAAGGCGGCCTATGACTGGCTGAAGTCCGAGGCGGGCGGCGCGGCGACCACCGTCGGCTCGACGGGATATTGCATGGGCGGGCGCGCATCCTTCCTTGCCGACGCGCTCGTGCCCCTCCAGGCGTCCGTTTCCTACTACGGCGGCGGCATCACCGGCAACCCCATGCCTATGTTCCCCGATCTGCTGGCCCATGCCAAAGATCTGCATGCGCCGATCCTGCTGTTCTGGGGCGGCAAAGACACCCATATCGGCTCCGAAATCGTGCGCGCCCTCGAGGACGCCCTGAAGGCCGCCGACAAGCCCTACACTCAGGTCGTGTTCTCGCAGGCCGACCACGGCTTCTTCTGCGACGCCCGCGCCTCCTACAACCCGGAAGCCGCCGCCCAAGCCTGGCCGCTGACTCTGGCCTTCCTCGCCGCGCACCTGGGGGTCTGAGCCGTGATCGCGTAGGGGCGTGATTCATCGCGGCCTCTTTGTCTTGCTCTCCCGACAGGGGTCGGCAATAGTGGTATAATCCAGCAATGGCCGGATATTAGCGACCGGAGGGCATAACCCAATGAAACCAACGCTGCATCGTAAGACGAAACATAGCCCCCGCGCGGCGGAGCGCACCATGACAGTCCAGACGCCCCAGCCCAGCGCAGAAGAGGTCAACCCCCTCGCCCGCATCGCGGGCAGCTACGCCGATGATCCCAACTGGGACGAGTTTCTGCTGGCAATGGAAGCGTCACGGCGCGCATTAGACGAAGAGACAGAAGCGGCTGATTAGCCTGTGTATGTCTTGGACACCGACACGACGACTCACTATTTCAGTGGGAGCAAGCCGACAATCCAGGCCAAGGTTCTCTCTGTGCCTCCATCTACTATCTGGCTGCCCGTCATTGTCGTAGAAGAGCAGCTTAAAGGTCGGCTGAAGGTCATCGCGGGCCTGAATGCGGCGACGCCCAGGGATGGACCGAGGTTTATCGCGGCATATCAGTTTTTAATCAAGACCATTGAAGACCTGGCTGTATTTCGTATCTTGCCCTACACCGAAGAAGCCGACACATTGTTCCGTAGCTGGTCTGCTGCCCAGAGGCGGCCCGGAACCCGTGACTGCCGCATAGCGGCGATCGCGATGACGAACGGTTTCACGCTCGTGACCTGTAATACAAGGCACTTCGAGTCCATCCCCGGTATCAAGGTCGAGGATTGGAGCCTAGAACCCCTGTCTCCATAGGTTGAACCGGCATTAGAAATGCTGGCCTGCCGACTATCGTAGGGGCGAACTTTGTGTTTGCCCTCCCCGTCCCGTTTGCCCTCCCCAATGACGGTCATGTGACGATTG
Source organism: Armatimonadota bacterium (assembly GCA_031363565.1). Lineage (GTDB taxonomy): Bacteria > Armatimonadota > Armatimonadia > Armatimonadales > Capsulimonadaceae > JANXMY01. The sequence continues at coordinate 1,871 of JANLUQ010000591.1, forward strand.
CTTGGAAGAATTCCCATCAGATGAGATTTTGCAAAAGCGGAGAGAGGCGGATGCCCCTCTTGCTGTCGTTCTCGGCTCTGCTTGGCATACTGACTGTATCTGAGGCATGAAGATTGTTAGGCGAGGTGTTCAACATGGAAAAAGTGACTGGCATCGGCGGGATATTCGTCAAGGCAGAGAACCCTACGGAACTTCAACAGTGGTATCAAGACAAACTCGGCGTTCCCGTCGGCGAGGATGGT
>JANLUQ010000540.1:0-18937 GCA_031363565.1 Armatimonadota bacterium
GGGCAGGGTTCTCCAAGAACCTATTCCCAGCCTTCTCCAAGAATCTGCTGCTGCTGCTCTGGGTCATCTTCGTTCTGCTGAACGTGTTCGTCCTGCCGCCGCTATGGGCTGCCTGGGGCTGGGCGCAGGGGGCAGGCTGGACATGGCTGCCGCTGGCCTCCACCATTGGCATGGCAGCCGTCCGTCTGGGGATCACAGCGCGATTCGGGCGGGACGCGGGCGGGTATGCGCTGCTGAACCCGCTGGCCTGGGCGATGGTGATTGGGATCGCGCTGTCATCGGCCTATCAGGGTCTATCGCGGCGCGGCAACCAGTGGAAAGGGCGCGTCTACGGAGGGGGTTAGGGGCGAGCGGCGGGCGATTCCAAGCGGCCTGAATAACCCTCCCTGATCAGCCCTCGTGGGAACGCGAAAATGGAGAGCAAGAACAATGGCAGAAAACACCAAAGATCAATTACTACGCTATCTGAATGATTCGTATGCCGCCGAAGTCGGCGGACTCGTCTCGCTCAAGGATCTGGCCGCGCTGGCGACCGATCCGGGTCTGAAGCAGGCGGTGGAAGAGCACATCACGGTCACGCAGTCGCAGGCGGATCGGATTAGCGCCCGCATCCTGGCCCTCGGCGGCGATAAGTCCGAGCCGAAAGGCATTCTAAACGAGGTGCTGGCAAAAGCCGGCAGCATACTGAATATCGGCCACAGCCATGAGGACAAGCAGACGCAGAACACGATCAAGTCGTACTCATTCGGGCACTCCGAGGTCGGCGCGTATACCTCGCTTCATGCGTTCGCCGATGCGATCGGCGATACCGAGACCGCCCAACTGGCGCAGACGATCATCGGCGAGGAGCAGATGGCAGCGGAGCGCTTGCTGCGGCTCATCCCCCAATTAGCGCTCGCGGCTCTCAAGAACGCGGATTAATCCGCTGCTACCCCTTGAAAAAATCGTGGAAACGGGGTACACAGGAGGGACAAGAACATTGCCCGTCCCCCCTGCACTTTGAAGGGAAGGGCAATGTGGCCCAAAACTCGCTCGGAAGGATCTACGCTCTTGACATCAATCACCCGTGCCTGGCTGGCGGCGCCCCTAGCGGCCCTGGCGATGCTTCCTCTCCCCTTGACCGCCCGCGCGCAGGGGACACCACCGGGCCGCGACACCGCCTCCGCCGGGTCGGACCTCAGTCCGGCGCAGCGTGCGCGCGCTGAGACGCGGCAGGCGCAGTTCAAAAAAGACACGGCTGCTCTGCTGGCTGATACGAAGCTGACCGAGGCCCAGAAGCGGGCGCGCTACGCCGAACTTGCCCGAACGATGGACAAGGATATGCTGGCGATCCTGACCCCCGCGCAGCGCGCGCAGGTGACAATCCAGCGTCAGATCGGCGCGCAGTTCCAGAAGGACGTCGCTGCTCTGAAAGCGGACAGGACGCTTTCCGACACACAGAAACGGGCGCGCTACGAGGCGCTGCGGCAGGCGGCAAATCAGAAGGCCCTGGCAACGCTGCCGCCGGACCAGCGCGCTCACGCCGAAAGACAGCAGCAGGCGGGTCAGGCCCGGCAGGCGGATGCCACGCGGATGGGCAAGCAGCTGCAAGCCTCGCTGACGCCCCCCCAGGAGAAGCAGATCCACGCGATTGGCCTGGCGTCCGGGGCCCAGGTTCAAGCTATCGTCGCGGACAAGTCGCTCACAGAGCAGGCAAAGGTCGCGAAGATCACGGCACTGCGCCAGCAAGCCCAGACCAAGATCAATGCGGTCCTGAACGCTTCTCAGCGTGCGCTGTATGCCCGGATTCAGGCCCTCGTGGCGGCCCCACTGCCCTAGCGCAAGTGAAGTCACACCGTGAAAAAGCGGCCCCTCGTTGAAGAGGGGCCGCTTTTTCTCGTCCGTCGTCAGAAGCTGTCGTCAGGAACTATCATCAGAACTCGAAGGCTTCATCGAGTCGCCGCAGGAAGTCCAGCAGCTCACCGACCTCATCGGGCAAGGGCGCATGGAACTGGAGGCGCTGCCCGGTTCGGGGGTGGTCAAAGCCGAGGGAATGCGCGTGCAGGGCCTGACCGTGTAGCCGGCCCAGAAGGGCGTTGAGCGTCTGAAGCGGCGCGCCCCGGAACAGGTCTGCGCTGACCTTACGTAAGCCGCCGTAGGTGGCATCTCCGACGACTGGGTAGCCGGCGAAGGAGCAGTGGACGCGGATCTGGTGTGTCCGGCCTGTTTGCAGGATTGCCTCAGTCCAACTGAACTCGGCGAGATGTTCCAGCAGGCGCAGCTCGGTCACGGCCTCGCGCGCGCCGGGCGGCAGATCGCTCGGTCCCATACCCCCCTGCTCGATCACGGTCATCCGCTTGCGATCGCTCGGGTGCCGGCCGATGGGCGCATCAACGACGGCGTGCTTGAAGGGGACGCGGCCCCAAAGGAGGGCATGGTATTTGCGGACGGCGGTCCGCTCTCGGATCTGCTTGGAAAGGCTCTGGTGGGCGGCATCGTTCTTGGCGACGACGAGAAGGCCGGACGTGTCCTTATCCAGCCGGTGAACAATGCCGGGCCGCAGGGCACCGCCGATGCCGGACAGGCTGCTGCCGCAGTGGGCCAGCAGGGCATTGACCAAGGTTCCCGTTTCCGCGCCGGGGGCAGGGTGGACGACGAGGCCTTTGGCCTTGTTGACGACGACTAGGTCGGCGTCCTCGAAGATGATCTCCAGGGGAATATCTTCCGGCAGGGCATTTTCCAAAGGCTTCGCGGTCGGGATGGTGACCACGACCTCATCCCCAAGCCTGGTCCGGTAGCTGGGCTTGCCCGGCACGCCGTTGATGGTGACGGCCTGGGTACCAATCAGGCGCTGGATGCGGGCACGCGAGAGGTGGGGCACCCGCTCGGCGAGGTAGAGGTCCAGCCGCAGGTTCGTCTCGTCGTCCTCGATACGCAGGGTTTCGATCACCGGGCAGCCGCCTCCAGCGGCAGGCGCGTCACGGGCGGCGCGGCGGACGGCGCAGGCGGAGGTACGGGATACCGGCGGCGCAGGACGACCATCCCGATCAATGCAAGGGAGGCCATTCCCAGGCAGAGCCACTGCACGTCGGTAAGGAAGTGGATCGGACCTACATTGATCACATCTGAGGTCGTGCCCGCCCGCCAGATCTCCATCAGAAATCGCTCGGTCGCGGCCAGAAGGATATACCAGCACGCGATTTGGCCGTAATAGGCGCGGCGTCGCTCCAGCCAGACCAGGCCGGCGAAGAAGATCAGGCTGAGAAGGCTCGCGTAGAGCTGGGTCGGGTGGCTCGGCGGCGTCAGGACACCGTCATCGTGAAAGCGGATTCCCCAGGGCATAGTGGTCGGCGCCCCATAGCAGCAGCCGTTCAGCAGGCAGCCCAGCCGGCCGATGACGTAAGCGATCATCACAGAGGGCGCGAACAGGTCGGCGACCTTCAGAATGGACATGCGCTTGAGGAGGCAGTAACCGATGAGCGCGCCGATGCCGCCGAACAGGCCGCCGTGGAAGGACAGGCCGCCCTGCCAGACCTGCAAGGTGTTGAGCGGAAAGTTGGGGGCATGCCGATAGCTGCTCCAGTCCACGAGGACAAACAGAAGGCGCGCGCCGACCGTGCCGACAATGATCATCCAGATGCCGGCGTCCAAGATATTATCCGGTGGGATCTTTGGGTCGTTCTGCCGTTTCGCCGCCGTGTAGGTGCGTGCGAGTGCGGCCAGGAAGGCCAGCATGAGCACGACGCCGTAGGTATGGACTGCGAACGAGCCGATATGGAACAAGACAGGGAACATCAGTTGTCTTTCAGGCCGAGGACCGCCTCGTTGGCAGGCGCGGGTTGACGGCCATAGTAAAGCGCCAGAAGGCAGACTCCGATGCAGATCGCCGAGTCGGCGAGGTTGAAGATCGGGAACTGCCACTGCCGGTCCGGCCCAGCATACAGCGCGAGAAAATCAATGACGTGGTGCAGGCGGACGCGGTCCAGCAGGTTGCCCAGGGCACCGCCCAGCGGCAAGGCGAGGGCGAACCCGAGCAGGCGCGGCAGAGGCATCGGGGCGCGGACGCTATAAACGACGATCGCGACGGCGGCGACGGCGGCGGCGAGGGCCAGCAGCAAGGTCCCATGGGGGAGAATGCCAAACGCGCCGCCCGTGTTGACATTGAAGGTCAGGGCGAAGAAACCGGGGATCAGCTCCCGGCCCTCTTCGGGCCAGTGCCAGTGGACGGCGACGATCCAGCTCTTGCTGGCCTGGTCCGCCATGAGGACCAGCAGGGCGACGCTATAGAGGCCAAAACGGCTCAAAATTCGGTCCTCAACAGTCTAACCTTCAAGCGTGTTTTCCGCCTGCTCAACCGTAGTCGCCGCATAGGGCAGCGCTTCCAGACGCGCGATGGGGATAGGTGTCCCATCAATGTCCGAGAGGCCATAGGTGCCTTCGTCTATCTTCTTCAAGGCGCGCTCGATCTTGCCCAGAATACGGCCCATGTTGTCCTCGGCAGCGTAGTCGCGCTCCCGGTCCATCAGGTTCGTGGCCTCATCGGCGGGGTCATTCATATCGTTGGGGGACAGCTCGCCGGCTTCATCTTCCTCAGACTGATCGCGGTCTGGGCCGGTATAGGCAGCGCGCTCGGCTTCGACGCGCGTTTTTTCGTCCAGCAGCACTTGCTTGAAGTGCGCCAGTTGTTTGTCGGTCATATGGATCCTTTCGGTCTTACGGCCTCGGGCCGAAGAAGGGCGCACGCGCAGGTGCGCCCTTTTTCTGATGGACTTTCCCTAAATCAACCTTCTTGACGCCACCTCGCCGTCGCTCGATACTAGCCAGCGGCGGGTGCAGCCGCCGGTGCAGAATGCGGCAGGGTCCTCGCCGCCATCGGAGACGGCGACCCAGCAGCGGGCGCAGCGCGTTCCGGGCGCAGGACCATTGTTCTCGACCTGCAAGCCCGCCACGCCTGATTCTCTTAGAGTGACCCGTGAGACCAGGAAGAGCGCAGGCAGTTGATTCAGATACGGGTGCAGGGCGGCATAAGTTTCCCTGTCCGCAGTCAGCGTTATCGCGATCTCCAGACGCCTTTTGACCCCTTCCAAAGCTTTGTTGACCTGCTCGCGCGCTTCCAGGAGTGGTTCCCAGCGCGCTTCCAACTCGTGCGAGCGGATGTCGGCACGATAGCTTGGCAGGGCGGTCAGAAGGACGGAGGCGGGCTTGCCGACCACGGGAAGTTTCTGCCAAACCTCTTCGGCCGTGAACGAGAGGATCGGGGCGAGGAGCCGCGTCAGAGTGCTGGTGACCTCGTACAGCACGGTCTGAGCCGACCGGCGCTGAGGCGAGTCTGCCCCCCAAGAGTAGAGCCGGTCCTTTAGGACATCGAGGTAGAATGCGCTCAGGTCCTGGGCGCAGAAGCTCAGCAAGGTCTGGGCGACGCGCGGGAACTCGTAGATATCGTAGGCCGAGGTGCAGCGGTGGACGACCTCGTTGAGCCGGTGCATCGCCCAGCGGTCTATCTCCTCTAGTTCGTTCAAGGGAACGGCGTTCAAGACCGGATCAAAGTCGTACAGGTTGCTCAGGGTGAAGCGCAGGGTGTTCCTGAGCGTCCGATAGTTCGTCGCCGCCTGCTCCAAGACCTTGTCGCCGACCCGGACATCGGCAAAGTAGTCCGACATGCAGACCCAGAGGCGGAGGACATCCGCGCCATACTTCTCGACGACAACGGACGGCGCGACGCCGTTCATCTTGGATTTGGACATCTTGCGGCCCGACTCGTCCAATGTCCAGCCGTTCGTGATGACCTGCCGGAAGGGGGCCGCCCCCTTGGTCGCCATGCCGATCATCAGGGCGGCATTGAACCAGCCCCGGTGCTGGTCTCCGCCTTCGAGGTAGACGTCGGCGGGGTAGGACAGGCCCGGCCACTGCTCCAGGACGGTGCGGCAGGTGGAACCGGAGTCGAACCAGACATCGAAGATGTCGGTTTCTTTGATGAACTCGGTCTCGCCCGTGTCGGGGTGTTTGAATCCGGGCGGCAGGATGTCCTTGACATCAGTCTCGAACCAGGCATCGGTGCCGTGGTCGGCGACGAGGGCGCGGACATAGCCGATGCTTTCTTTAGTCAGCAGCGGCTCCCCCGACGGCTGGGCGTAGAAGACCGGAATGCCGACGCCCCAGGCGCGCTGGCGTGAGATACACCAGTCAGGCCGACCCTCGACCATGGCTGTGATCCGGTTCTTGGACTCCTCAGGGAACCAGCGGACGCCGTCTATGGCTTTGAGGGCCTTCCCGCGATGGCCCTTGTTGTCTACGTCCACAAACCACTGCACGGTGGCGCGGAAGACGAGCGGGTCGTGTGAGCGCCAGCCATGCGGGTAGGAGTGGAAGATGTCCTCGCGGGCCAGCAGCGCCCCGACATCAGAGAGCCGCTCCATGACCTTTTCCTGGCCCGGCCCAAGCTTCAGGCCAGCGAACTCCGGTCCAGCCTCATCGTTGAAATAGCCGTCGCCGGTCAGGACCTGGATGGTAGGCAGGGTGTAGCGCTGCCCCGTCACGAAGTCGTCCTTGCCGTGCCCCGGCGCGGTGTGGACCAGGCCCGTGCCGTCCGTCGTCGTCACATAGTCGGCCAGGACGAGCGGCGACCCACGCTCGATGGAGGGCAATGGGTGCTGGAAGATCAGGTTTTCTAGCTCGCGCCCCTTGAGGGTCTTGAGCACGGTCCAATCGTGGAAGTTCGCGGCGGCCATGGTCGCGCCCAGGCGCTCGGCGGCGACGAGGTAGCGGGCGTTCTGGTGCTGCACCACGACATAGTCCAGGGCCGGACCGGCGGCGACGGCGACGTTTGCGGGGATGGTCCAGGGGGTCGTCGTCCAGATGACCGTATAGCAATCACCGTGGTTCGCATCGGTCCCAAAGATGCCGTCAGGGTCGGCGCGCAGGGGGAAACGGACGTAGATGGACGGATCAGTCCGGTCGGCGTACTCGATTTCGGCATCGGCCAGGGCGGTCTCGTCTACCAGGGACCAATGGACGGGGCGCAGGCCGCGGTAGATAAAGCCCTTCTCCACCATTTCGGCGAAGACGTCCAGCTCCTTGGCGGCCATCTCCTTGGACATGGTCAGGTAGGGATGGTCCCAGTCGCCCCGGATGCCGAGCCTTTGGAACTGGGCGGACTGCTTGCCGACCCATTCCACGGCCACCTCGCGGCAGCGGCGGCGGATCTCCATGCGGGTCGGCGTTTGCTTCTTTTCGCGGAACTCCTTGGCGACCAGCACTTCGATCGGCAGGCCATTGTTGTCCCAGCCGGGCACATAGGGGGCGGTGTAGCCCTCCATAGTGCGGAACTTGGTGACGACATCCTTGAGGATCTTATTGAAGGCGTGGCCGATGTGAATGTCGCCATTCGAAAAGGGCGGGCCATCATGCAGCAGGAAGGTTCCCAGCGCCGTGGTGCCTTTGAGGGACGCCTCGTAGATGCGGTTGCGCTGCCAAAATTCGAGTATCTGCGGCTCGCGCCGAGCGAGGTTGGCGCGCTGCGGGATAGAGGACTCGTTGGTGTCCAGGCCGTCCGGGTTCTTGACATCGGGCTTGGGAACGTTCAGGGTCTTGCTGTAGTCGGGCTTGACGTATTCGGCGGTCCCAGCGGGCGTCGTAGCCGCAGGCTCGTTATAAACTTCGGTCATGGTTGGGTCCTCTCGAATAAGAACAGGTCAGGGGCAGGCGATTGGAAGGGCGAACACAAGATTCGCCCCTACCGGGGTATTGAGAGGCACCCAATCACGCGGCGCAGGCAGGAGGCTGCCGGCGCCGGTTCCATCACACTTGTTGTAGTTCGTTTTCGCATTTTTCGTGAATACCTCCCGGCCCCCAATAATGGGGGAGCAGGAGAAGATGCCGGAGAAGAGGGCGCGGCAAGCAGCGCCCCTACGGATCTGGCTCCCCCATTATTGGGGGCCGGGGGGCCTAAATCTTCCCGTGTTCACGGGCGGAAGTCAGAAAAGCGTCCAGGGCGTCTTCCCAGGGCCGGAGGGTATCTTTACCCATCAGTTCTAAAGCGTAGTGGCGCAGGACGCTATAGGCTGGGCGGCGGGTCGGTGAGCCGAACATCTGGGCGTACTCATCGGACGTAATTGGCCGGACGGGCAGATGGGCTGAGTTCGTTTTGGCAAGAATCGCTTTCGCGAAGCACTCCCAACTCGCCTCGCCCCTATTGCTGACATGGTAGACGCCGTACAGAGGCGCTTGGATGATCTGCGAGACCGCTTCCAATAAGTCTACCGTGTACGTCGGCGTCCCAAACTGATCGGCGACAATGGGCAACTCGGGTTTCGTCTTCGCGAGGGCGATGACCGTATACGGGAAGTTCTTCCCATGTACCCCGTACAGCCAGGATGTGCGGACGATGTAGCATCGGCGGCAGGCGGCCCGCGCCAGGTTCTCACCCGCCAATTTGGAGGCCCCATAGTGGCTGATCGGGCTGGGCGCGTCGAACTCGGTGTAGGCAGTGCCCTTCGTCCCATCAAATACGAAATCGGTGGAGATGGCGACGAGGGCCGCGCCGACCCCTTCCGCTGCGCTCGCCACGTTCCACGTCCCCAAGGCATTGACTTTGTGCGCCAAGTCCGGGTCCCGCTCGCAGCCGTCCACGTTGGTATAGGCCGCGCCGTGGAAGACCAGCTCGGGGTTCGTTTTCGCAAAAAACGCGCGCACGGCGGTTCCGTCCGTGATATCTAGTGGGCGGATATCGTCGGTCGCCGCAGGGCCAACATCGGTCGGGATGACGGTGTGGCCCGAGGCGGCGAATATGCGCCGCGCGTCCGTCCCCAACATGCCCGCCGCGCCCGTGATAAGTATTCGCATCGTGAGGGTTATTATACTGGATAAGAGGGGGGCACGTCAACCGGCGGGCGCGAATATGAGGGGGAGGAGCGAGGGGTTAAAAACCCTCTCGCTGGGAGAAGCACCCTCCGGGTGGCAGAAGAGCCGTGTCCTTTTGTCCGCAGGACGCCTAGCCTAGCGAGTGGTTTGCAACCACTCGGTCCTGCTATTCAGTGTGCTATAGGCATGACCGACACCACCCGACCGACCCTTCCCTGTTGTCGGGCCCAATAGGGCCGGGGCGGAGGGAGAGAGGAATTGGGATCAATCGAGCCACCAAGGCAGCAGTTGCCAAGGGTTGAGCCACAAGATACCCCAACTGAAGACAAACAGGCCCAAGAGCCAGCAGCGTGTGCTCATGCAATACCAACGCCAAAACAAGGCCGCCGCTATAATCCAGGCGAAGAAGCTGAAGAACACTGGTCTTTCAATCCGTAAGCAGACGTCGAACAGGTGTTGATACCGCAAGTCGTGCGGCCCGATCCATTTGGGGTCATTAATCATCGGCACGGGCCAGTATCCTGTCAATGAGGCGGCACGTTGGGCAAGCCGATATAGCCAGTAGGTTTGAGTAAGAGGAGCGATTGCCAACAGTCCATGCAGAGCTGCCGCCCCTGAAAGAGTGTACTTACGAGCGGGGAAGTGAAATTTCTTGGTAACGTCGTTTCTCCGGCAGAGTGCGTCACAGGATTAAGTTCCTACTTCACCCCTCGGTACTGCTCGAAGGCGACGGCCAGATACTCCAAGAAGTCGGCGTAGTTGACGGAGATGACGCCGGCGGGAGGGACGATGCCGAGGCGCTGCATCAGGGGGACGGCGAGGCGCATGGCGGCGGTCTGCTGGACCTGCGGGGGGAGCTGCCAGCGGCGGTCGATGTAGTGGCGGACGGCGCGGTACTCGGGCACGGTCATCTCGTAGACCTGGCGGCCGATGTCGGCGAGGGCGTAGGGGGCGAGGTGTTCGGGCAGGACGCGCGGTGGGGGGGCCAGGGCTTCTAAAGTCGGGACGCGCGGGGCGCGCTGCTTGACGACCATGGTCCCGGCCACGAAGTCGCCCAGCCTCTGGTAGCGGGCGGAGAGGAGCATGCATAGAACGGGAATGAGGATGCACAGGCCGCCCATCGCGCTGATCAGCGGCTGCTTGCCGAAGTAGCCGATACCGAGCAGGGCGAGGGCGGCGAGGGGCATGCCGTCCATGATGCGGATCAGGTTGCGGACGATGGCGGCGAAGATATTAATCGGGTAGCCGCCGTCGCGGATGACGCGCAGGCCGAGTTGGCGCTTGCCAGGCGTCTGCCCGTTCCAGGCGGTCTCAAACCAGATGAAATATCCCCACAGGACGAGAAAGCCGGCGATCAGCCCGAAGGCGACCTGGACCTCGCTGAAGAACGCGCCGAGGGCGCGCGAGAAGACGCTGGTCGTCAGACTGACAATCAGCGCGATGATGACGACGACGATCCACATGCCGAGGTAGATGGCCGTCTGGAGCAGCGAATCGAGGAGATTGGCGAGGAAGCGCGAGCCGATCCCGGCCAGCTCATACTCGATCTCGATGTTTTCGGGCGTGACGACAAGAATCTCGCGTGACATGGCACTCCTCGGCGGGTCGGAAACGGTATAATAGGGCCATCATGGCAATAGACGAGCGAGCATTCATCAACGGCAAGCGGGGAACCTGGGAACGGCTCTCGATCATCGTCGAGCGCACCAAGAACGGCGGGCTGAAGCACCTGACGAAAGAGGAGCTGCCCGCCTTGGGTTCACTCTACCGGCGGGCCGCCGCCGACCTGGCTTATGCACGGGCGCAGGGCGCCAACCCTAATTTGGTATTATACCTGAATGAACTGGTCGGGAACGCGCACGGGGTCATTTATGCCGAAGAGTCCGGCGGCTGGGGCCGTGTCGGCGGGTTCTTCGCTTACGGCCTCCCGGATGTCCTGCGCCGCCGGATGCCGTTCGTGCTGGCGGCGGTCCTGCTGAACGTTATCGGCGCCCTGCTGGCCTACACGATGGTGCATCGTGACCCGGCGCAGCTCGCCCTGTATTTCCCCGGTGAGCTGATGGACGCCGTGGACTTTTGGAAGAAGGGCGGGGCCGACCATCAGCAGAGCACTCTGGGCGGCGGCATCCTGTTCTCCTCCAGCCTGATGACGCACAACACGCAGGTGGGGATCACAGCGTTTGCGACGGGCATCACGCTGATTCTGCCGATCATCCTGATGTTCCAGAACGGGACGATGATCGGTGCCCTGGACGCGGTCGTCCAGCCGACGGGGCATTTGGCCTCCATGTGGGCGGGCCTGCTGCCGCACGGGGTCTGCGAGCTATCCGCGACATTCATCTGCGGCGGGGCGGGCCTGTGCATCGGCTGGGCCTTGCTGGCACCGGGCGCTTATTCCCGCAAGGACGCCTTAATCACGAATGGCCGGGACGCCTGCAAGCTGATGGTTGGGACGCTACCACTGTGGATCACGGCGGGGATACTGGAGGGGAATGTCTCGCACTCATCGCTGCCGCACTGGGCGAAGTTCGGGCTGGCCGGTGTCCAGTTCGTTGCCCTGGTGTCCTACATCTATGGGAGCCGAAGGAAAGTGGCAAGCCTAGGAGCGGTGAAGGGGCAGTGAGGTCAATGGGCAGGTCGGTGAGCAAGTCGATGGGCGAGTGGTTTTCGACCACTCGCTTTTTCTTTGTCATAGGCTTGGAGTATTAGGCTTGGAGTATGCAGCATCCGGGGCGAGACAAGAAAAGACCCGACGGGAGGCGGCAGGTTCGTCGGGTCTATACTTCTTCTCTTGTGGCATCCATGCTGACGAGTCCCAGAGCATGCGTGTCCTGGGTATTCATCCGACGCAGGGCATCGGGGGTTCAGCAGTCATTAGGCTTATTCGGTTGTCTTCCGTGATCCGTATCATCCGGCACACTCTTATCTTCGGCGGCGAGCATGGGTACGCTTACTGCCACAGTTACCGGGTTTGCGCGTGTTATTGCTGATGGGAGGTTTACGGGTGGGTCTGCCAGGTGTATCCGGTCGCAAGCGATGTTTCTTTGCCCCCACCCGCTTGCTTGCCCCCCGCGATGAGGACGAGGCCGGAGGGGAAGGCGAGAAGGGCCTGGTCATGCGCGCCCTGGGGCAATGTGGGGGCAGACGTGAAGGCTTGAGACTGGGGATCGTAGCGCTCGGCGCTGCCCGTGGTGGCGGATAACGGGACGCTCCACCCGCCCGCCAGCAGGACCGACCCGCCGGGTAGGGCAGCGGCGGCGTGGGCCATGCGGGGAGCGACCATCTTGCCGGACAGGAGCGCGAACGTCTCGGTCCGGGGGTCGAAGACCTCCGCTTGCTCCGGCTCGCCGGCGTCGTTCTGACCGCCCGCGACGAGGACGGTCCCATTTGGCAGCAGGGTCGCCGTGGGGCGGTCGCGGGGGAAGTGCATCGGGGCGGCCGTCTCATGGAACCGGCCCGTGACGGGGTCATAGATCTCGGCTGATGCGAGTTTCGTGGTCGGGCGGCGGACGAACCAGTGCGTCCCGCCGACGACAAGGACACGCCCATCGGCCAGCCGGACCGCATCGTGCCCGAAGCGGTCGGTCGCGAGGGAACCGGTCTGGGTGAAGGTCCGCGCACCGGGGTCATAGACCTCAGCGGTCGCCTGCGTCCGGCCCCGGTGCGTGTTAAAGCCGCCGACCAGCAGGACGCGCCCGTCGGCGAGGGATGTGGCCGTGAACAGCTCGCGCGGGGCGCTGAGGTGGCTTGGGAGGAGCGTGAAGGTGTGCGCAGCAGGGTCGTACAGCTCGGCGTAGTCAAGTGTGCCAAGAACGGTGTTGTAGCCGCCCGCGATCAAGACATGACCGTCCGGCGTTTGGACCGCCTGGGCGAAGTTGCGCGGGACCTGGAGCCGCCCGGCGCAGGGAATGAAGCGGCGCGTTGCGGGGTCGAACTCGTCCGCTGTCGCAACGCAGCGGTCTGTGGGGAACGAATAGCCGCCCGCAATCAGCCCGCGCAGCCCGCCTGCCAGCAGGGTATAGGCGGGCGCCCAGCGCGGGTCCGTCATGGCGTTGGCCGTGGGCACCCAGCCGTCGGCCAGCGCGGGGCGCAGGATAGCCAGCCCCACCAGGGCGAGAAGCGCGATTCGCAGCACCGTCACAAACCGATCCCGTCCGCGAAGTCGTCCGAGGCGGCTGCGAGGTCCACGTCGTTCAGGGTCAGCCCGCCCGAGTCGTGGGTGGTCAGCCGCAGCGTGACTTTGTTGTAGCGGATGAGAATGTCGGGGTGGTGGTTGACCGCCTCAGACGTCTCGGCGACCTGATTGACGAAGCCGAGGGCATGGCTGAAGTCCTTGAACTGGTAGGTTTTGGAGAGGGCGTCGCCCTCGTGAATCCAGCCGGGCAGATTCGCCAGGTGCTGATAAATTTCTTCCTCGGAGAGCTTGGGTACACGCATGATAGTAACCCCCTTTGAGTTACCATGATTGTACCTGACGCGCAGGTATAATCACGGCATGAGGGCAGTCATTCAACGGGCGGCGCGGGCGAGTGTGACGCTGAAAGAAACGGGGGAGCAGCGGAAGATCGGGCCGGGGCTGATGACGCTGCTGGGGGTCGCTCCAGGCGACACGGCTGCCGACGCCGAGTGGCTGGCGGAGAAGCTGGTCGGCCTGCGGGTCTTTGAAGACGGTAATGGCAAGATGAACCTTTCGCTGCTTGAAACGGGCGGGGCAATGCTGGTCGTCTCGCAGTTCACACTGCTTGGGGACGCGCGCAAGGGGCGGCGGCCGTCGTTCATGGGAGCGGCCCCGCCCAGCATTGCCGAGCCTCTGTATGAGGCATTCGTGCGGGCGGTGCGGGCGCTCGGGATCGAGGTCAAGACGGGCGAGTTCGGGGCGGACATGCTGGTGGAGGTCGCTAACGACGGGCCGGTGACACTGGTGGTGGAGACGCCGGGGCGGGTGGCCTGACGGGGCTTTGTTTGACGGGGCTGCGTTTGACCAGCAGGCCGGTCAGGACCAGCGTTTTGCCTTGGACCTGGACGCTCTGAATGGTGAGCGGCAGAGGACCATGCATTTGGGCCGCAAGGCGGGCAGCCAGGGCATTGGCCTGGGCGGTGACGGCGGCGGGCGGCAGGGGGAAGCGTCCGACTTGGGCATGGGTGGCGGTAAAGCGCAGGCCCAGCTTGGGATCAGGGGCAAGCCCACCGTCAAGCTGGATGTTCTGCGGGCGGCCTTTGACCAGAACAGCGGCGCGGATCGTAAGGTTCGCCGGCTCGGACAGAATGATCTGGACGGCCTTGACACCGCGCGCGGCCAGCATCTTGCGGGCGGCCGGGTTGGCGGCGAGGGTGACGTTCAAGTCCTCTTCGGAGAGGCGCAGGGTGCGCGGCCTGGGGGGCGAGGCGGTCTGCCGGCCCGGCAATGCGCGTTTCTGCGGGGGTGCCGGCTGAAGCTGCTGCTGCAATGCCTCCAGGTGGCGCTGCGCCTGCGCGGCCTGCCGCACCGTCGGGCGCAGGACGACAGGCAGTGGAACGGGCGGGTGGCGGCGCAGGAGCAGCAAAGCCGCCGCAGCCAGGGCAAGGACAAGGAGCGTGAGGAGGACAGGCTTGCGTCTCACGGCCTCATGTCCGGCTTAATGGTGCGCCTCGCCGAAGATGCGGCGGAGCTGCGGCTCCTCGTCAGCGACCACCATGGCGATCACAGTGTCGCCGGCCTCGAACCGGATGTCGCCCTGCGGCAGCAGGGCATGGTCCGCGCGGACGACCGAGATGATCAGGGCGTTGCCGGGCAGCGGCAGGTCCTTGACGTTCTGGTTGAGAACGGGGGAGCGTTCGGAGACGTTGATGGCGACCACTTCGATGTTGCCGTTACGGAGCGCGCCGAGCGGGATGACCTCTCCCGGCTCGATCTGCTGCTCCAGCAGGTTAAAGATGATCTGGGTGCTGGAGACGGTGGTGTCAATACCAAGCCTTTCGAAGAGCGTCCGGTTCGCCGGGTCGTTCACGCGGGCGACGGTGCGCGGGGTCTGGAACTTCTTCTTCGCCATCTGGCAGATGACCAGGTTGTCCTCATCGTCACCCGTCACGGCTACGATGACATCGGCACGGCCGAAGCCGGCCTCGGCCATGATTCGCACCTCGCAGCCGTCACCCTGCACGACGACCTCGCCGAGCTGCTCGGACAGCATCGCCTGCCGCCGCCGGTCCTTTTCGAGCAGCAGGACTTCGTGGTCTTCGGTCAGGAGCTGCTTGGTCAGATAGTAGCCGACTTTGCCGCCGCCCACAACAATTACATACATAAGATAATCCTTCGTCGCCGTCAGCCGCGCAGGTCCAGATACAGCTTGTCGAAGCCCAAGGCGGCCTGCTGCAAGAGGTCGTCCTCGCCGCCGCCCAGCGCGGCATCATGGATCAGTCCGGCGGCCAGCGTGGTCGTACACAGCGTCGTGATGCCCATCTCGCGGTACGCCTGCGCGCGGATAGGGTCGTAGATCCGGGCGATGACCTTGCCGACGCTGAAGACCTCACGGGCGATCTGCGCGGCCATGATATTCGTGTTATCCCCCTGCGTCACGGCGACGAACGCGACCGCATTTTCCAGTCCGGCCCGCTGGAGCAGGTCCTGGTCCAGCCCGGAGCCGACCAGTCTCTGCCCTCGGAACTTGGTACCAAGCCGGCGGAACGCATCGCTGGTCTGGTCCAGCACGGTCACATCATGTCCTTCACTGGACATCTGCTTGGCGAGCGTGGAGCCAACGCGCCCGCACCCCAGGATCACGATCTTTATTACGCTTTGTTGCGGCAAGCCCGCCGTTTCGGACAGCATACGAAAACCCTCCCGCGCCATGGGCGCGCACCCGTACAGGATACACCCCAGGCCGGGCGGATGTCAAGGGCCGGGGCGAGAATCGCCTGCCAGCGGGTATCATATCGGCGTGCATATCTTAGGTATAGAAACATCTTGTGACGAGACTTCGGCGGCCGTGCTTCGAGACGGGCACGATCTGCTTTCCAACGTCATCGCCTCGCAGATTGACCTGCACGCGAAGACCGGTGGCGTCGTGCCCGAAGTCGCCGCGCGGCAGCACGTCACGCAGATCAACGCTGTGGTCGCCGAGGCCTTGGGCGAGGCCGGCATCGGCTTCGGCGATTTGGGCGGTGTGGCGGTCGCGAACCGCCCTGGCCTTTTGGGGGCACTACTGGTAGGCGTCTCGGCAGCCAAGACTTTGGCTTATGCGCTGCATATCCCCCTGCTTGGCATCCACCACATCGAGGCGCATATTTACGCCAACTGGCTGGTCGAGCCGGACATCGCCTTTCCCGTCATCTGCCTAGTCGCTTCGGGAGGCCACAGCGAGATATTTCTGGTCAAAGGCCACGGCGACTACGAGATCCTGGGCCGGACGCGGGACGATGCGGCAGGGGAGGCGTTCGACAAGTCCGCCCGGCTTCTGGGGATGCCCTACCCCGGCGGCGTCGCCATCGACAAGCTGGCACGCGCGGAGAATGGCAACCCCAAAGCCGTTCCTCTGCCGCGCGCACAGCTTGGCCCCGACTCGCTGGACTTCTCCTTCAGCGGCCTGAAGACGGCGGTGCTGACCGCGCGCCGCGACCCGGCCCGTGCATCGGTGTCGCTGCCGGACTGGGCCGCCTCGGTGCAGGAGGCGATTGTGGATGTCCTGGTCACCAAGACGCTGCGGGCCGCCCGGCGGCACGGCGTCGGCCATGTCCTGATAGCCGGGGGCGTGGCCGCAAACTCGCGCCTGCAAGAGGCGATGCGGGCCGCCTGCGGACGGGAGGGCTTGCGCCTGACGGTCCCCCCACTCCGCCTGTGTACGGACAATGCGGCCATGATCGCCTGCGCGGGCTTTTATCATCTCGTGGCAGGCAAAGTGGATGGGCTGGACCTGGACACGCTGGCCTCGGAGCGGCTGGCTTAGCCTCGGCCTGCTCATGGTGGATGGACAGGGCCAGGCGCACCCGCGCGGCTTTGGGATCGCCTGCCACCTTCGCGTCCGGCGGGATGTTCCGAGTGTCGGGGTCGCCAAGACTTTCCGATATGGGAGGTACGATGCCGGTGCCCTGGGGGATGCGGCAGGCAGCAGCGTCCCACTGCTGGATCGAACCGGGCAGTACCTTATCGGCTCGATCACACGCCCCAAGGCGCGCACCAATCCCCTCTTCCTCTCGCCCGGCCATCGGGTCAGCGTCAAGTCCACCACGCGGCAAGCCCACACCCTGATCACGACCTTCAAAAAAGCGGGCGCGGCCGGTCTCATGACCGCCGCGCCCGTTCCTACTCAGGAAACATTTTCCTCTTAGTTCTTCGTCGTTCTGCGCCTTCGCGCCCTACTGAGCAGGAAGGCTAGTCCGGCGGCACCAACGGCGAATGCCGCTGTTGTGCTGGGTTCGGGGACGGGCGATGGGGTGACCGGGATCACGGGAGGTACCAGGATGCTGGGCGTCGCTGGAACGACCGGCACGGTAGGAGTGACAGGTATAACTGGAACAATCGGCGTTACGAAAGTGACCAGCGAACGCGAACTGCCGCCGTGGGTGACGATGCTGGCGATGATCGGAATGCCGCCGAGGAGGCCGATAGGGAACTGACTGCCGCGGGCGGGTAGGTTCTGGAGCAAGCCCGCGACTCTTGTGATCGGGGCAGATGTGATGACAAGGCCCAGCCTGGAGTTCATCACCACTACAACGGGGCCGTTAGGCGCGAGTTTGGGTGCGAGCGCGACAGGGGCCGGCATGGGCACACTCGCCAGTTCCGGTGGAGTGTTAGGGTTGATCTTCGTCCTGACGAGTGGCAATGCAGCGACCATCGGGTTACCACAGGCCAGCTTCAGGATGGGCTTGCCGGTCGCGCGCATGACGAAGACGGGCGCTCCGGCCGGAAGGCGAGAGTTGACCGTATACTCGCGTCCGGTGCGGGAGATGCAGTAAACTTGATAGTATCGCGCTGTCGTGGTCTTTTTGAGGATGAGGTTGTTTTGGATATACCGCACCACGGCAGGCCCGGAGGTGTGGAAGTGGCGGGCCAGGCGACGCCGGACGACGGGGTCGAGCGTGACCTGCTGGCTCATCTGGGACATGGAGGCGACGTGCTGATTGATGAAAGAGTCGGGGGGTAGGACGATCCGCCCCGGTGCTGCCAAGGCCGGCAGTGGCAGGCCGCCGAGGATTGCAAGTGGGAACAGGAACGCATGATGACGGTGCATGATTTTTCTTTCTTGTCTGGCGACACCAGACACCTAGATTAATTGCATGAAGCGTGCCAATCATGACGCAATAGTTGGAAACCAGTAGATACTCCAGGAGACGAAGAAGGGCGAACGAGCTGCCAAAGATGGAGGTACGGAGGGATGGACCTTCAACAACTGCAGTGCCATCCCAAAGATCGCGCGCGTGCCCTCTTTGGAGGGGGCTATCGCTCCTGATGATTGGAGAGGCTACCTCCGATTTTACGGAGCATCTGCCGGGTGAATGGGGATTGACTTGCGCTTGTGCTCAGGCGAGGGATGGAATTTCGGAGTGGTTAATCAGAAAAGCGGCGGAGTCGGAAAAATACTGACGCAGTATGTCCCGGAAGGGAGCGAACTCGGGGATGGAGTCTATGGCGGCGTTCATGTGGCGCAGCCAAGCCTCACTTTCGGCAGGTCCGATCTGGAACGGCATGTGGCGCATCCGCAGGCGTGGATGGCCGCGCTCCTCCTGATACCGCAAGGGGCCGCCGAAGCGCTGAATCAGGAACCAAGTCGTGTGAAGCTTGGCGGAAGTCAGGTCGGCCTGATAAAGCGGGCGCAGGAGGGCGTCCGTCTCGACGCCCTCGTAGAAAGCCTCGACAAGCGCGTAAAATGGCTGATCCGTGCCGATCCGCGCGTAGATTTCAGTGGTTGCATCTTCCATAGTCAATTCGGTGTCGCACCGCTCCAACGGCTTAGTTCAAGTAAATTATACCACTCTACCCACAGGTTTAATTGTTGCTTGCGTTACATAAATGATGTTACGCGGTCCCGCCGTCGGGTGCAGTTGCTCCGTCGGGTGCAGTCCCGCCGTGAACGGCAGGTCTGGGTGGCCTGCGGCCAACCGGTCTGCGACCGGAAGATTAAGA
>JANLUQ010000670.1:0-4500 GCA_031363565.1 Armatimonadota bacterium
GTATGGACAGAGCCGGAGCTGCTGCGCGTCAAAGGGCCGGACACACCCCGAGAGCGGATGGGGCGGATGATTGACCCGTACCTTTTTGAAGACAAAGATGAGCCGGGGAAGTGGTGGTGCTTCTTCAAACAGGACGGGGTAAGCATGGCCTACTCCCATGACCTCACGCACTGGACTTATACTGGCCGTGCTGAAGCCGGGGAGAACGTCTGCGTCCTGGTCGCAGGCGACGAATATGTGATGCTGCACTCGCCGGACAACGGGATCGGACTCAAACGCTCCTCTGATCTGCGGATCTGGCGAGATGACGGCCTCCTGACGCTCGGCCAGCCGGAGTGGCCCTGGGCGCAAGGTCGCCTGACGGCAGGCTTCGTGCTGGATCTGCGGCACGAGCCGCAGATCGGGAAATATGTCCTCTTTTTCCACGGAAGCGGGCCGGAAGATGAGCGGACGCTGTTTGACACTCACGCCAGCATCGGCATCGCCTGGAGCGATGATCTTCACGACTGGCACTGGCCTGGCAAGGGCATATCGAAAAATTGAGTGGAGGGGGACGAGAGTGCGAATCAAAATGTTTTCAGTCATTTCAGCTTCAGTCATCTCAGCAGTGATGCTGGCCGGGACTGTGGCACCGGCCGCACCGCCTAGGCCAATTCACCTGGAGGCGGCGGACGCACGACTTGACGGTGTCACCATCGCGACCGCTATTCCCGGCTACACAGGCCGGGGCTACGTCGGCAACTTCGCGCATCAGGGCGACAAGATCGTCTTCACGCTTCCCAACGCCAAGCCGGGCATCTACAGCGTCAGCATCCGCTACAGCGCACCGTTGGGGGAAAAAGGGTACGACCTGGTGGTCAACGGGGTCAGGTCCTCGGGGATACTGCCCAAAACGGGGAACGCCTTCGCGACGCATCCGGCGGGCAAGGTGGAGCTTCTGGCAGGGCAGAATATTCTGGCGGTCGAGCGGGGGTGGGGGTACTACTCTGTCAACGCCCTGGACCTCAGACCTGCGCCCCCACCGCTGCCCCTGCCGAAGCCCCCACTCACACTGTCGGACCCGCAAGCCTCGGCGGGGACGCGCGCGCTGATGCGCCGTTTGATCGGTTTGTACGGGGTGAAGACGCTCTCAGGGCAGTATGAGAACGCGGACAACAATTACATCTACACGGTAACGGGCAAGATGCCGGCGATCTACGGCGATGACTTTATCGAATATTCTCCGTCGCGTGTCGCCCACGGCGCGAAGCCGGTGGCGACGGACCGGATGCTGGCGCGGGCCAAAGGCGGCCAGATTATCACGGCCTCCTGGCACTGGAACGCCCCGTCCGGCCTGCTCGACAGGGAGATAACGGACGCCCGGGGCAAGGCGGTGGACGCCCGCTGGTACAAAGGTTTCTACACCAATGCGACGACGTTTGACGTCCAGAAGGCGCTGGCCAATCCGAAGTCGCCGGAATATGCCCTGCTGCTGCGCGACATGGACGTCATTGCCGCCCAGCTTCAGCGGCTCTCCGACGCCCATGTCACCGTCCTGTGGCGTCCGCTGCACGAGGCGGCAGGAGGCTGGTTCTGGTGGGGAGCGAGAGGCCCCGGCCCTTTCAAGCAGCTCTGGCGGCTGATGCACGACCGGCTGACGAAGGTCCACCACCTGCATAACCTGATCTGGGTAGACTGCTCCGGCGGCAGTCCCAATTGGTATCCCGGAGATGCTTATATAGATGTGGTGGGCGTGGACGCCTACCCGTCCGATGTCACCGACCCACTCAGTGCCACCTGGGACAAATTGGCGAAAGAATACGGCGGCCGAAAGCTCCTCGCCCTGACGGAGTTCGGGGGTGTCCCCGATGTACCGAAGATGCGCCGTTACGGCGTTCGCCCATCCTACTTCGTGTCCTGGACCGGTGACGTCGGCCCCAAGAAGAACCCAAAAGACGCGCTGATAAATATCTACCGCTCGGCGGCGGTGGGGACGGAAGGGAACTGAGGCGGGCAAATATGGGACGAATGGCCTATAATATCCTGTAGGTCTCCCTGACGATCACTCCTGGTTCAATGATTCTGGCAACCTGGCCGATCAACCGCTATACGCTGGAACCATGAGAATCCTTTGCCCCAAGTGCAAGTATTTTCCACACTTCAGTGTTATAATGGGAACCATGAACCAAGCCCTATTCCGCCGTTTCCATGCGCTCTGCCTGCTCTCCGTTTCTTTCCTGACGACTGTGGCCGTGAGCGATGCTCATGCCGCCGCAGAAAATCCCGCGCGAAGAGTGCCTGCCCCGGTGAAGGCGTTTGTTTATTCGACGATGCCCTCGTCGTCGGCCCATCGCCCCGAAATGGCGATGGATGGGGATGATGCCACCTATTTCAAATCAGCCTATGGCATGGGCGATGGGGATGACTTCCTGGTCCTTCTCTCGCGCCCGATCCCCGTACAGTCCATCCACATCACAACGGGCGACGCCGATGGGCAAGACCTCCTGACTGGTGGGTTTATAGAGACATCCCCGGACGGCAATCACTACCGCAGAGCGGCTTCCTTCAACGCGGCAGGCGTCGCAGATGCACCCCTGGCGGGCGCTCCGGTGCTTTCTTTGCGTATCCGCCTAAATCGAGGCCAAGGCATCCCTAACCTCCTCGTGCGCGAGATCACGATCAACTCGCTCGTGAAAGTCTCACACGTCGTTCTGGGGCCGGGGCGCGGCTTCTACGACATCTCCCAGGCGCGCGACCTGAAAGCCTGGGCGCTGATGGCGGAGACCCAGATGGAGCAGTTCTGGCCGGACACCGAGGCGCTCCTCTACACGGATAAGTTCATCCCCCCGAACGCGGTCAACGTCATCTATCGCACCGGGCCGGGTGTCACCGGTGTCGCCGCCACCGGTGGGGGCGTGATGGAGGTCAACTCGGCCTGGTGCCGCGCGCACCCCGAAGACACCGGCCTGACCGTCCACGAGACCGCCCATGTCATCCAGGCATACTCGGCCTACAATCCGGTCTGGCTCGTCGAGGGCATCGCCGACTATATCCGCTGGATACGCTTCGAGCCGGAGAATTTTACTTACCGAATCAACCCCCAGAAGTCCACCTACCACGACTCCTACCGGACCTCGGCCGCCTTCCTCGCCTATTGCGAGCTGCACTATGACAGCGGCCTGGTCACGAAGCTCAGCCGGGCGGTCCGCTTCGGGACATACAACACCGTCATGTTCAAGCAATACTGCGGCAAGGACGTGGACACGCTTTGGTCGGAGTTCGTAGCCGCCTATCAGGCGGACCCGAAAGGCGTCCTCACGCCGCCGATGGCGGCGGCGGACCGGCCCCGCCTCCTGCCCGAAGTCGCGCCGGGCAGCAGCACCCCCGTGGACCTGTCTTCGTTCTTCAGCACAGTGGGCATCTTCAGAGGCGGTCCGGCGGCGCTGGAAACGGGCGGCGTTGACGGGGAGGGGAACGGCTACCCGGCCAAGTCGCTCGGCGAGGTTCAGATGGTGAAAGGAGTCCAGTTCACTCTGGGCCGGGCCGATACGCCCGACCTGATCGTCTGTCACGGCCAGGTAATCCCCCTGCCTCCTGGCTCACACGCCTCCCTGTGGCTGCTGGGGGCCGCTGTGGAAGGCAGCCAGATGGCCCAGACCTTCACCGTGACCTACACCGACGGCACCACCCAGGACTTGATCCAGAACCTGAGCGATTGGTTCCTGCCTGGCCGATTCCCCGGCGAGGGCCGCGCGGTCAAAACGCCCTACCGGCTCTCGGCGCGAGGCGAGAAGGATCCGCGCGCCTTCTACATCTACAGTTACGGATTCAAGCTGGACGCGGCGAAGACCGCCAAGAGCGTGACCCTGCCGGATAATGCGAACGTGAAGATCTTCGCCGTCAGCGTGGCGAACTAGCGATGGCCGCTCGCCCTCGGCGCATCTTGGAGCGCGGGCAGTCCGTCAATACTCCGGGCGTTCTTCGACTGCCAGTATTCGGCCAGGCCGTCCGTCCCTTTGGCGGCGGACCACTGATCGAGCGTGTCGCGGTCCGACCTAAACTCTATGCAAGGCACGGCAAACCCGCAGGAGGTGGAGACGCGCGGCACGCTGACACGCACCAGAGCGCGGGCACCGGGATTCGGCGGGAAGAGGGCGGCCAGCGCCTCAAACTCCGGCGCACTCGGCGTCAGCACTTCGCCCCGTCCGTGCAGGCGCACGATGTTCGGCTTGCCCTCGAAAGCGCACCACATCAGGACGATGCGCCCGTTCTCCCAGACATGAGCTGCCGTCTCCGCCCCACTGCCGGTGAAGTCCAGGTAGGCCACCTACATCGAGTCCAGGACCCGGAAGCAGTCGCCGCCCTTGGGCGAGCAGTTCACATGGCCCCCCGCCGACAGGGGCGCGGTGGCGACGAAGAAGACGTGCTGCTGGTGCAGCCAGGCGGATAGGTCATCGCCGATACAGTCGAGTTGCTTGCTCATGGTGAAGGTCCCCCTCTCTCGTTCTGATCCATTATGGG
>JANLUQ010000684.1:0-1630 GCA_031363565.1 Armatimonadota bacterium
CCCCCTCGGCGCGGGCTGGGCGACCGACACGCACAACCCGACCGGCAGCTTCCCCACCCTGCTGGTCTCGGACACCCCCGGTGCGACCCAGACCGTCGCCTTCGCCGGCCCCATCCTCGCCATGTTCTATGTGCTCGGCCCAGACACGGGCGCGTTCGACTACAAAATAGACGCCGGGGCCTGGCAGACCCTAGACCCGTTCGACTCGTTCGCCAAGGGCTACGCCCGCAGCCACTACCGGCTGCTGGCCGATGGGCTGGCGGACACGGACCACACGCTGACCTTGAAGATACGGGCGGAGCATAACGTGGACAGCAAGGGGAACTGGACGCGGATCGGGTATCTTCTGACAGATCCGCCGCACTGAACACGGGCGGAAAGACGCTAGGGAGGGCAAGACATGAGGCAGCAACGAGACCTGAAGCCAGTCGTGTGGATCGGCTCGTCGCGCAAAGACCTACAAGAATTCCCTGACAGCGCCCAGGATAAGATCGGCACCGCGCTTCAACAGGTACAATACGGCTCTCGGCCGGCGTCGGTCAAGACGCTTTCAGGTTTTGGCAGCGCGAGTGTGGCGGAGATCAAAGTGAGTGATGATGGAGGCGCTTACCGCGCTGTTTACACGGCACGGTTTGCAGAGTACATTTTTGTGCTTCATGCCTTTCAGAAAAAGTCCAGCCACGGTATCGAAACAGTGAGGCAGGACATGAAGATGATACGGACTAGACTGGGGCTAGCCGAGGCAATGTACGAAGAGCTAACCGTCACACAGAGCCAGGAGGATTGACATGGAAGAAGAGCTTAAAGTCTTCGTCGGGAGCGGCAATGTGTTCGCGGATTTGGGACTTCCGAACCCGGAAGAAAGGCAGCTTAAAGCGTATCTCATCATGGAGATAGAGCAAGCGGTCCACAGTGAGCGACTGACCGGGAAGCAGGCGGCTCAGAAGCTAGGTCTGGATCAGCACAGCTTGGCCGAACTGCTGGAAGGGGCGCTTTCCGGGCATTCCACCAATCAACTGATCCAATACCTGAACTGCCTGGGCCGTGACGTGGAACTGTTCGCCACCGTCCGCGAACGTGCGCCGGAGGCCGAGGCAGCGGCATCGGAGAAAGCGCGGGAGGCGGTGGCGGCCTGACACAACGGCGGCACTTGTCAGCATGGACCCCTTCATCATCATAGCCATCGGCTTTTTGCTTCTCTTCGGGCTTGCCCTCTGCGGCATCTTTTGGGAGGCTCATCGGTCAGGCAGGATGATCTCCCATTGGGCCAATGCCCACGGTTATGAGGTTATTGACTGATGTTACGCACGGGCTGTGACCGGGCCGTAAACGACCCGTCTGGGGGGCGGGACGCCGACCGCGGAGCCACTGCACCCGACCCTGCGGGCGGGAGAGAATCCCCGTTTTAATCTTCCGGTCGCAGACCGGTTGGCCGCAGGCCCCCCAGACCTGCCGTTCACGGCGGGATGGCACCCGGCGGCGGGATGGCACCCGGCGGCGGGACTACGTAACATCAGTTATCGAAAAGAAGCAGCCACTGGTCAACCTCGGGCCGTTCCGCTGGGAGAACCCGCACGGAAGAACCTTTTATCAGATCACGGTGCGCGGCAGTCAGGGTCAGGAGTATACT
>JANLUQ010000546.1:0-4174 GCA_031363565.1 Armatimonadota bacterium
GACATCGTCAGCCAAGGCGATACAGCGGAGTAAGCCAAAGTGAACGTGACGGATGCCGTCGAAGCGTTCTTTGAAGTCGCTTCACCCTCCGAGATTGAGCGCCGTTTGCCTTACCGCCTCGGTTCGGAGGCCAATCTTCTCCTGACAAGCATTGAGGTTTCTTTTGGGCAAACTGCGCGTCCTATCGGGGCGGTAAGTCTGTGAAATCCTGCTGGAAAACGGCTTTTCCTTCGCCCGACATGGGAAAGGAGACCACGACATCTATCAGAAACAGATGGATGACACAACGGTCACAGTTCCCGTCCCACTGCACCGAGAGCTTGCGATAGGTACTTTGTCTTCCATGATCCGGCAGTCCGGGTTGCCCCGCGATTTGTTCGAAGCCTAGCCGTCGGATCAAAGCCGCTTGCGGAAGTATGCCGCCGACTCTTCGTACCCCAGCGCCCCATAGAAGTCCGCCGCCCGCCGCGTTGCCAGCGCGATCATCTTCGCCTCCCGTTCCGTCGCCCATGCCTCGAATGCTTCCATCAGAATCCGCCCGATGCCCCGCCGCCGAAGCGACTCACCGACCATGATCTCCTCCACCCAGGCCACGCGACCATTGGCGAAGAACGTCAGGTGGTCGAAGCCGAGGACATAGCCGACGACTTCCCCATCTGCTTCCGCCACAGCCAGAAACGCCTCGGGGTGCGTGAGCAGCTCCGCGAAGGCTTGCTCAAACGCGGGCTGCTCTACAGCGAACGAGGTGGCGAAAGCGCGGGCTAATTGGAAAAGGGCCGGGCCGTCCTGCGGCGCGGCCCGGCGGATCGTCATCCCGATGTTCCTCCAGAAAGAGGCTGGGTGAGTTCCACACGATACCCGTCTGGGTCATCCACAACGGCGCGTCTACCCCAGGGCGAGTCTTTGGCAGGGGAGACGATAACGACCCCTGCATCCTGTAACGCCACAACCACTTCATCCACGGAAGCAACTTGGAGGCCGATCCGCAGACTCGAACCGCTCCCTGTCTCGTTCTGGCTGGGATAGATCTCGAAGACGACCGGCCCTGTTTCAAATGCGTAATGTTCTGCGCCTTTCCCATGCCTGTGCTTGGCGAAGCTCAAGCCCAGAAGCCGGTAGAGCTGAGCGGACCGCTCTATGTCGGCGGCGCGGGTGACGACGAGGTTGATCTGCACATCAGCCATCGTTCTAGCCCCCCGCCGTACCCGCACCGCCGCCCTTTGCCGCCGGCTCAACCGTGGAGATGACGGGGTGGACGAAGTATTTGAGGGCGACACGCTGCACATCGGCGGCGGTGACGGCGTTGACGTATTTGGCGTAGTCCGTGTCCAGCTTGTAGCCGTCGGGCGCGGACATCTCTGCTGTGCCGAGCAGGGCAGCACGGTCCTCGATGCGCTCGTGACGCAAGGCATAGGAGCCGATCAGGAAGTGCTGGGCGCGGGACAACTCGGCGGCCGTGGGGGGCGTCGTCGAGAGGCTTGCGAACTGCGCGAGCAGGCCGTCTTTGATCAGGCCGACCGTGGTGACATCCTTCTTGGTGACTGGATCCATCTTGGTCGGGGCGCCATAGACATAGCCCGCCAGATCGCCCGCCGCCAGGCGCGGGTTGTAGACGGAGCCAAGCTCATAAGCCAGGCCCTGCTTCTCGCGGAGCTGGGTGAACAGCCGCCCAGACTTCATGCCGCCAAGCAGAGCGTTGGCGACCAGCAGTGCCGGGTAGTCGGGGCTGGCGGTGGGGGCGGCCCGGTAGCCGGCCATGACGATCTCCTGGTCCAGACCGGGCTGGTAGACCCGGATGGGCGGAACGTCGCTCGCCAGCGGCGGCAGCGGATCGGAGAAGCCGGGGGCGGCCCGGCCCCCGCGAGGGAAGTCATCCAAAGCGTCCGTGATCTGCTGCTGCGCCGCCTGGGCCGTGATGTTGCCGACGACGACGAAGACGAGGTTCTGCGGGATATAGTAGCGCGTGTAGTAGTGGACCAGATCGGCGCGTGTCAGGCGATGGATCGAGTCCGCCGTGCCGCCCTCCGGGCGGGCATAGGAGGTGCCGCCGTACAAAGTCTTTTCTAGGTTGCCGTAGGCGGTCTGGAACAGGTCGGCGTCGCGATTGTCCAGTTCCGACAGGATCTGCTGGCGCGAACTCTCGACGATGGTGGCATCGAAATCCGCGTTCTTGAGGCTGTTCGCCAGCAGGAAAACAGCGTCCGGGAACTTGTCCTTAACGGTGAGCGCGGAGATCTGCGTCCAGTCCGAGTGCCAGGCCGCCGAGACGCTGCCGCCCAGCGCATTGACCTCGCGCGTCATGATCTCCGGCGTGCTGCTGTTCGTCGAGGCAAACAAAGTGTGCGCGACGAAGCTGCCGATGCCGGCGTTGGCCGCCGTCTCCTGCGGGGCGCCCGCCCGGACGAACACGTCTATGGCGACCAGGGAAGTGTCCGTCTCAGGCTTGCAGATGATCCGCAGACCGTTTGTGAGCGTCGTCTTGACGGGCACGCTCGGGTCAGCGGCGCTCGGGCCAGCGGCACTTGGATCAGCGGCACTTGGGTCAGCGGCACGGGCAGCAGGAATGCAGGGCGTGGCAAGGGCGGCAAGGATGAGGACAGGGAACAGGCGTTTCAGCACAAGGCAGCTTCTTTCATCAGTGCTACCGCCGCGAGGCGGTCACGGGGTCGGGGACGGGCAGCAGCGTGACCACGGTATAGGCGTCCAGCGTCAGGTACTTACGCGCGACGCTCTGGACCAGGGCAGGTGTGACGGCCTCGAAGTTGTCTACATAGTCAACATCGTACTTGTACGAGTCGATCCGGCTGTAGAAACCCAGCGCATCCGCCCGGCCTGTGTTTGTCTGGGTGTCGAACAAATATGAGGCCAGCAGCGTGTGCTTGGCGGCGGCCAGTTCTTCGGGAGAGACGGGCGTGTCACGCAGAGCCGCCGCCTCGGCCAAAACCGCTTTGCGGACGGTGTCGTAGTCGCCGGGGTCGAACTCAGCGGTGACGCTCATTGTGCCCGGATCGCGCTGGGTCAAATAGCTCGTGTTGATCGCCGTCACCAGCTTCTTTTTGTGCTCTAGGTCCTGTTCCAGACGGTTGTTGCCCCCCTGGCCGAGCAGGGTCATCAGGATATCCATCACCCAGACATCGGGCTTGTCGCGCACGGAGGGGGCGCGGAACCCGATTTGCAGGAAGCCGCGCCGGGCAGGGGCTGTTAGGTTGCGGATGCGGATGTCGGTCTGCACCAGGGCGGGCAGCACCTTGTCGTCGGGAACCGCCCGCGCGGGCCAGGCCCCAAAGGTCTTCTTGGCGAGCGTTAGGCCCTCATCGGGCGTGAGCCGGCCAGCCAGGATCAGCGTCGCATTGGCCGGCGCGTAGTAGGTGTGGTAGAAGTCCACGACCGTTTTACGAGGCATGTTGGAGATGTTGGAGGCGGTCCCCAGCAGGGGACGCCCGTAAGGGTGTGTGGGGAAGCAGAGCGCATTGAAGACATGGCTGACGCGCGTCGTCGCGCTGCCGGCCTCGCGCGCCATCTCGCTGAGGATGACCGGCTTCTCGGCGTCCATGTCCGACTGACGCATCTCGGAGTTCATCAGGGCATCGCCCAGCACGGCCAGCGCGGCAGGCGCATCGGCCGACCCGACCGTGCCGTAGAAGTGCGCCCAGTCGTAGCTCGTGGCCGCATTCAAGGTCCCGCCCAGGTCTTCGATAGCGGCATCAATCTCGCCCGGCTTGCGAGTCGGCGTCCCCTTGAAGATCAGGTGCTCCATGAAGTGCGCAACGCCGTTGTTCTCTGCCGTCTCACGCCGCGTCCCGGCCCCGACCCAGACATCCATCGTGACCAGGTCGGAGGCCTTCGAGGGTGCGACCAGCACTTGCAGGCCGTTCGGGAGGGTATATTCAGTGACGGTCCCTAGCTCGACGTTTGCGGCGCTGGAGGTTGGCGCTTCCATCTGGGCGCGGCTGAGAATAGGGGCAGCCAGGAGGAGGGCAGCGAGAAGCGGGCAGAGGAGGCCGGGGACGTATGGCGGCCGGGTTCTTTTCCGAAACATCATGGCGTTATTGTACCTGGAAACTGAAACTATGTAACAACTCCACGCGCATAAATGAGCGGGCTTCTACGCTCACTAGTGAGCGACGCATTGTTGTCCCAAGGCGCTTGATGCGAGGGCTTTTATGTTGACGGT
>JANLUQ010000728.1:0-3212 GCA_031363565.1 Armatimonadota bacterium
GCGTCGGCGCTGCCGCGCGGGCTGACCAGCGCGGCAGGGTCCGCGCCCGCGAACAGGGCAGACGCGGCGACTAAATCATCCCGCGTCAAATCTTCCAGGACGCGCCCCGTCCGAACGCAGTCGCCGACGATCTTTCCCACCACTTCATGTGCTTGACGAAACGGCAGGCCCTGCCGGACCAGGTAATCGGCCAGATCCGTTGCGGTTGAGAAGTCGCCGCGCAGCGAGTCGGCCATGCGCTCCGCCTGGAACGTCGTGTTCGCGAGCAATGTGTTCATTACCGACAGGCAGACATGAGCCGTATCCAGAGCGTCGAACAGGCTTTCCTTGTCTTCCTGCATGTCCTTATTATACGCAAGAGGCAGGCCTTTCATCACCGTCAGCAGGCCCAGCAGGTCGCCGTAGACGCGCCCGGTCTTGCCGCGCACCAGTTCCGCCACGTCCGGGTTCTTCTTCTGCGGCATGATGGAACTGCCCGTGGTCACATTGTCCCCCATCTCGACCCACCCAAACTCCGGCGAGTTCCACAAGATCAATTCCTCGCACAGCCGCGACAGGTGCATCATCATCAAAGCCAGGGCCGAAACCGTTTCGATGGCAAAGTCCCGGTCGGAAACGGCATCTAGGCTGTTGTCGGCAACGCCTGCGAAATTTAACAGGTCAGCGGCACGCTGCCGATTGATCGGGAATGTCGTCCCCGCCAGCGCCCCGGCCCCGAGCGGCAGGACATTCACCCGCCTTCGCGCCTCGCCCAGCCGCTCGTCGTCACGCGCCAGCATCCAGAAGTAGGCCAGCAGGTGATGCGCCAGCCGCACCGGCTGGGCGTGCTGCATATGGGTCATACCCGGCAGCAGCGTGTCTAAATGCTCCTCGGCTTGTCTAGCAAGAGTTGCCTGCAAAGCCGCGATACGTTCCCGCAGCCCGTCAATCGCCTCCCGGACATACAGCCGGAGGTCGGTCGCCACCTGGTCATTACGCGAGCGAGCCGTATGCAGTTTCCCCGCGACCGGCCCCAGGCGGGCGGTCAGCAAGGTCTCAACCGCCATATGCACGTCCTCAGCGTCCGGGTCCAGCGTCGCCGCGCCGGCGTGGAGGTCAGCGGCAAGCGCTTCCAGCCCCTCCGCGATGGCCTGAGCGTCTTCTCTAGCGATTATTCCACACTCCCCCAGCATTCTCACATGCGCGATGCTGCCCTGAATGTCGTAGGGCCAGAGACGCTGGTCGAAGCGCAAAGAAGCGTTGAACTGATGCACGAGCGTATCGGTTTCCTGGGCAAAGCGCCCGGCCCAGAGTTTGGGTGCTGATGAGGACATGATGACCACCTTAGATGAAAGTGAAATGAAGATGAGGTGAGTATGTTAGCGATGCGCCATAATCAACGTATGGGAACAATGATCAAAGACGCTGAGATATCAGAAGCTGACCAGTATCCATTCGTCAAAGATGTCATACCCGGAACCATGAGCGGCGCGGAGATGCTCGCGTATTGGCAGGCAAACGGCGTTTTTGACGTCCCCTGGCCGCAGCAGGATGAAATCGGCGAGGGCAAGAAGTACGCCGATAGCACCGAGTATGTCAATGCCAAGCGGGCGCAGGCCGAATGGCACCCCGAGGGATGATCTCTCAGCGCATAAGGCTCCTCGACTCCGATGTGATGATTGACATCCAGCGTCAGCATCCTGCGGCAGTCGCCTGGTATGTCTCCGTTCCATCTGGTACACTGGCGCTGCCTAGGCATACGCTGATGGAGCTTTACCAGGATGCTCAAAACACGCAGCAGACACTCGTCATTGACCGCCTCACCGCTCCTTTACCAATCGTGTGGCCGAGCGACATTGAGTGTTTGCAGGCGGTCAAAAGCTTCCGCCTTCTTCACCTTTCGCACAACCTCGGTCTGGTTGACGCCCTCATCGCCGCCACCGCCCTCAGCCTGGGTGCCCCGCTCTGCACCTTCAACGTCAAGCACTTCCGCGCCGTCCCCGGCCTCGTCACGGAGCAGCCTTACCTCCGTTAGACGCTCAGCGAAGTCGGCGGTGGGGGCCAGACTTTGTCGGAGGGAGCGACGGGTTGGGGTTGCGGCGGCACAGCGCCGCGTCTGCTTTTCCGATGCGCTACCATCAGAATGGCGTATGTAATCGACGAGACACTACCGATGATGAGCAAGGTGTCGGTCAAGTCTTCCCATCGTGGCCTTCCGCGCAGCAGACTGGCCCCTGTGTAGCAAATCCCAGTCAACAATCCGGCGAAGCTGCCCCAGAGCGGGTAGCCCTTATCGTTGAGAGCGCCGAACAGCATGATTGCCGCTCCTAAAAACATAATCAGGCCGCCAACCAGCATCATAAGCTGCGCGAACGAATATCCAGCCAACCAGTGCAGTATCATGGTGTTATGCCGTTCAGCCTGGCGATGAGCATTGAAGCCGGGCATTGAAGCCGGGCATTGAAGCCGGGCCACAGCAGAAGAGAAAGGGCGCGATAAATCGCGCCCCGACGCCGTCTACTTCCCGTGCTTCTCCTTCAAGGCCCAGTACATCCGCGACTGCATCCCGTGGGTCTGGACGTTGCCGACCGACAGCCGCTGGTCGAAGGTCTTGGAGTCGAAGGAGGCCAGGTCTTCGTTGTAAAGCGCCCACTCGGAGGCGCGGCCCACGACGGTCAGGCTGCTCTTGAAGAGGCGCAGGGTGACTGTCCCCGTGACGCGCTCCTGGATCTTGCCGATAAAGGCTTCCAGGTCCTCTTTGAGGGGGTCGAACCACAGGCCGTAGTAGGCCAGTTCGCCCCACTGCTGGTCTACCATCAATTTGAACTTGCGCTCGGCGGCGGTCGCTACCAGAGACTCCAAAGCGTTGTGCGCTTTGATCAAGACCGTGGAGGCGGGACACTCGTAGTTCTCGCGGACTTTGAGGCCCAGCAGTCGGTCCTCCATGATGTCTACGCGCCCCACCCCGTTGTCTCCGGCAATCTTGTTCAGCCGGGTCACCAGGGTCAGCCCGTCCAAATGCTCGCCGTCGAGCGAGACGGGGATGCCGTTCTCGAAGCCGATGGTGAGCATCTGCGGGCCGGGGTTCGCGGCCTCGATGCCCTTGGTCCACTGGAAGATCTCTTCGGGTGGGGCGTAGTTCGGCTCCTCTAGATGCCCGCCCTCAATGGAACGGCCCCACAAGTTCTCATCAATAGACCAGATCTTGTCGGCGCTGACCGAGATGGGGATGT
>JANLUQ010000732.1:0-3658 GCA_031363565.1 Armatimonadota bacterium
GTCTGGAGGGCGCGGACGCCGACCGCCCGGTGGGCGGAGGATCAAGACCACCCAATATGCCTCTTCCGCCCCTGCGCTTCACCCACGCGTGCGCCTCTTCCGCCCGCAGGGCGGTCGGCGTCCGCGCCCCCCAGACCTGCCGTTCACGGCGGGACTGCGTAACATCAGTGAACTAACTGACGTTACGCACTGGCTTTGGCCGGGCCGTGGGCGCCCGCCTGTGGACGGCAGGTCTGGGGGGTGCGTAACATCAGTGAATTAAGAAAGGCGAAGAGACCATGATCAGATTCGTGTCTTTGGCGGGACTCGGTCCTTTGGGCGGGGCCTTGGTGTTCCTGACCCTGGCCGCCGCTGCTTCGACTCGTGCCGCAGACCCCGCCCCGCCCGCGGCGGCAGTGACGGCCGAGCAGGACCATCAGAGCATGATGGATCAGCTCCACATCGCCTCACTGCGCCCCGGCGCGGACGGGTTCAACGCGAAAGCGCCCAACGCGCAAAACACGGACGAGTCTCAGGCAACCCGCTACACTAACCTGCCGAACCCACTTGTCCTAAAAAATGGTAGGAAGGTCATGACCGCGAAGATGTGGTGGGCGCAGCGCCGCCCCCAGATCGTCGAGGACTTCGACCGAGAGGTCTACGGGCGCGTCCCGAAGACCACGCCCAAGGTGACTTGGGAGGTGGTCAAGACGACTCGGGAGACCAGCGGCGACGTGCCTGTGGTGACCAAGCAGCTTGTGGGGCATGTGGACAATTCTGCGGACCCGGCCATCACGGTCGACATCCAGCTGACTCTCAGCACGCCAATCAACGCGCGCGGACCCGTGCCGGTCATGATGGAGTTCGGCTTCCCCCCCTTTCCGGGCGGACGGCGCGGCGGCTTTGCCGGCGTTCCCGCCCCCAGCGGCCCGACCTGGCAGCAGCAGGTTCTGGCGAAAGGCTGGGGCTACGCCGTCCTGGTCCCGACCAGTTTCCAAGCGGATAATGGGGCCGGTCTGACTCAGGGCATTATCGGTCTGTGCAGCAAAGGGCAGCCGCGCAAGCCCGACGACTGGGGGGCGCTGCGCGCCTGGGCCTGGGGTGCCAGCCGCGCCCTGGACTACTTCGGGACCGATAAAGCCGTGGATGTGAAGCAGGTGGGCCTGGAAGGTCTTTCGCGCTATGGTAAGGCTGTCCTGGTCGCCATGGCGTATGAGCCGCGTTTCGCCATCGTCTTTGTCGGCTCCTCCGGCGAGGGCGGCGCAAAACTCTGGCGGCGCAACTTCGGCGAGACGGAGGGCAATATCGCTTCAAGCGGCGAGTATCACTGGATGGCCGGCAACTTTCTGAAGTATGACGGGCCGCTGACGCCGGGCGATCTGCCGATAGATTCGCACGAGCTGATTGCGCTGTGCGCCCCGCGCCCGGTCTTCATCAGCTGCGGCTCACCGACCGTAGAAGGCACCTGGCTGGATGACCGGGGCATGTTCCTGGCGACCGTGGCTGCGGGGCCGGTGTACGGGTTACTGGGCAGGAAGGGGCTGGAAAGCAGCGAGTTCCCGCCGATGGAAACTGCGCTGATTGGGGGAGACCTGGCCTTCCGCCAGCACAGCGGCGGGCATACCACCGGCCCGAACTGGCCGACATTCCTGACCTTCGCCGGCCGCTATTTGAAGGGACCGCCTATTCAGGCCGCAAACGATACTTTCTGAATGGAATTGTCACACATCACAAGTCTGATACGCTGCTTCCAGGGCCGCAATAGTGGCCCCCTTCGGGATGAACTCATGGCCGACATAGCCATCGTAGCCGGTAGCAGCGATGGCCCGTAGGATCGGCGGGTAGTTCAGCTCCTGCGCGTCGTCGAGGTCATGCCGCCCAGGATTGCCCGCCGTATGGTAGTGCAGGAAGTGGGCATGATGCTCCCCGATCGTGCGGATAATATCACCTTCCATGATCTGCATGTGGTAAATGTCGTAGAGCAGGCCGACGCGGGGCGAGGCGACACGGCGGCAGACCTCGACGCCCCAGGCGGTGTGATCGCACTGATAGCCGGGGTGGTCCACCTTGCTGTTGAGCAGCTCGATGACCAGGTTGACCCCGGCCTGCTCGGCGGCAGTCTTGACGCGGTCCAGGCCCCGCGCGGTGTTCTCGATGCCCTCCTCCTCAGACAGCCCCGCGCGGCGGCTGCCGCTGAAGACGATAAGGTTAGGGATCTGGTATCGCTGCGCCAGGGCTAGGTTACTGGTGATCTCGGCCTCGATTCGGTCATGCTCGGCTAAGTCGTTCAGCCCATGCACGATGTCTTGGTGCCCACCATGCGAGGCAATGGCGAGGCCCGCGTCGCGCGCCCGATCAAACAGGCCCTCCCCGATCAGCTCGACGGCCTCATAGCCGGTGGACTTGGCCTGACGCAGCAGGGCGTCGTCGGGGACGCCCCGGCTCGCGAAGCACCACCAGGAAACGGATTGACGGATCGGCATGATGTCCTCCAGTGCAGGATTCCCCCACCCCCCCGGCGAACAGGATGATAGGCGAAGGAGTGTGTCTATGGTCTGTCTCGGATGCAAGGCGGAAAACCCAGAAGGCAAAAAGTTCTGCGGCGAGTGCGGCACGGCGCTGGAAAGACCGGCCCCGGTCGTCGTCCCCGGCGAGGACGGCGCGTGGTACTGCGCGCGGCACACGAAGACCGCGACGCGCCTGCGCTGCGGGCGCTGCGAGGCCCCGATCTGCCCCAAGTGTACGGTCTACACGCCGGCAGGGACGCGCTGCCGTGCGTGCGCCCGGAACAAGATCGCGATTCGCCCCGCCGGTGTCCTGCACGGGGCGGTCGGCATGGTCGAGGGCGCATCGCCGATAGGCCGCCGCGTCTGGTATCTCGCCCTTTGGTACTTCGTCTTATCTCTGCTGCGGAACCCGTTCGGATGATAAGCGCCATCCCCCTCGGTCACGGCCTGGTGCCTTGAGAACGGCTGGGGCGCGGTCCTATTCACCGTGGCGCTGTCCGGCGGCGACATCAGCCGCACCCTGCGCCTGGAGATGAGCCCGGCCCGCGCGGCGAGCCGGCCCTGGTTGACCCCGCCATCCACTTCGGCTGGGCCGAGGCCAAGATCGTGCTGACACTGCTGTTCGGCGGTTCCCCTCCGGCCTTCTATGATGCTTATGCGGCCTCTTACCCACTCGCACCCGGCTGGCGGGGCCGCGTGGACTTGTACAACCTCTACCACCGGCTCGACCACCTGAACATATTCGGCACGGGCTGCCAGGGCCGCGTCCAGGCCATCCTGCGGCGGACCCGCAAGGCGGCCGCCGCGCCCGTCACCGCCGAGCTGCTCAGCCACGGCCGTCTGAGCCTCGACGTGGACAGCAGGGTCGCCCGTTGGGGCGGCGCCGAGGTGCAACTCACCGTCACCGAGTTCGGCATTCTCAAGATCCTGCTGGGCGGCCCGGCCCGCGTCTTCAGCCGCGACGCCATCATCGACCGCCTGCACGGCCCGGGCTTCGCGATCACCGACCGCACCATCGACAGCCATGTGCGGAACCTGCGCGGCAAGTTCATCGCCCTGGGCGCCCACGACGTGGTCGAGACCCGCGCCGGCGTCGGCTACCGCCTGGGTCCGTGCGTGGGCGGGGCGGCATGACCGCCAGGCCGTGATCGCCCGCGCCCTCGACGCGGTCG
>JANLUQ010000018.1:0-5756 GCA_031363565.1 Armatimonadota bacterium
GTGAATTATCGCTATCCTATCGCATATCCGATGGGTTGTCAATGTGAAATATGCCGTGTTCTCCCCCAATGGCTTAGGAGGCTGGAACTCCCGTTTCTCGATGGGAACACGCCTCCGTTTTCTGATGCGAGGTGAAATCGAGGTGAATCGGAATCACCTGCCAGCCCTCCATCCTTCGTTGTTTGGGACCAAAATGCGCTCCTCACTGCGTGTACAGCACGCAGACCCACTCACAGTGGACGGTCGAAGGGCGCGGCGTCAGCGAGCTGCTGGCAGGGAGACATCTCACGCGGCTCGTCTCGCTCTAGGCCGAATGGTATGGCTGGTCCGCCTACTTCCCGCAAACGACGATCTACACCGCGCCCGGACCTGCCACAGAGGGCGCGGCATCAGCCGCGCCCTTTTTGTTTTCTTTTTGTCTTCGGCCTGCCGATAGATTCGAGCCGCACCTGCGAACTAACCCCTGACAGGCGAAACAAAAAGGAGACCGGGCACCATGACTCAGGGAGGACAAGCCTTGATGAACTGGCTGGCGCTCAGGCGGACGGGCAGGGCGCGCGCCGAAGAGGAGGCCAGCGGACAAGAACAGGAGTGCGCCTGGACGGCAACGGCTCTGCATCAGCGCTATCTGGCCGACGTCTTCGCCTACGTCGCGCGCCGCGTCCTGCCAGGGACACACGGCAGCATTGAAGCCGCCATGAGAGGGTTGGGCATGACGCCCTGACGAAGAAAGCCCCGCCGCATTCGCGGCGGGGCTTTCTCTTTACTCCGGTCCAGTGTACCCGCAGACGCCGGTCCGGGGCGAGTTGACGACAGGCAGCAGCCATTCTTCGGCCTCTTCATCGCCGCATTTTTCGCACAGCTCCCGGTACTCACCTTCCGCATCTGTGCCGATCCAGACCGCCGGCTCGCCGCACTTCTCGCAGACGAGAGGGGGCGGGAGGTTGCGGGCCAGCAGCAAGATAGCGTCGGGGGCCGGGCTGCCATCATGCTCGGCCAAGACGCGCAATTTTAGTTCGGTCGTGTCACCGAAGTCATATTCGTGACTGAAGACCATGCCGGGGGAGAGTGTCTGGCCCACTTTCCGAGTCATGCCGAGCGTCGCCCCGCCGACGCGGAACGCGCTGAGATGCCCGCAGCATTCCAGCCAGAGGCCGCGCAGGAACCCGTCCAGCTTTTTCAGCGATGCGTCTGCCCGGACGTCCAGGTGCAGCCAGTATTCCGGGCTATACGCGCCTTCGACGATCAGGTGCAGGCGATTGATACGCACGCCCAGCGCAGAATCCTGTTCGGCGTGGTGTTTTTCGAGGTGGCGCGTCATCTGCGCCTTGCCGAACTCCGCCCCGCAGAGGGCGCATTGACCGCGTGAGGTGCGTCGGCGTTTTGGTGGTTCCTGCATGGGGGCCTTCCTTCAAATAGCAGCGGTCTCACGCTCCCGTGTCGGCTGCGCCTTGTAGCGCGGGGCGACCGGCAGGCGCGAGCGGTTGTCTTTGATCCAGGTGTAGGCGCGGCGGCCTAATTGCGGGATCGGGGGGACGTAAAGGATGGGCGCGAGCAGGACCGTGGCGGGCAAGAGCCAGGCGACTTGGCGGAAGGCATCGAAGCCCGCGTACTGGCGCCCGTCGGGGCGGACGGCGTAGGCGGCCTCTTCGGCGTCCTCGAAGCGGACGCCGGTCTCGGCCAGGGCGGCGCGGGCGTGCGAGTCCACGAACGTGATTTGGCGGAAGACATCGAGGAAGCGGACCACCAGGAGCGACGACCGGCAGAAGTCGCACTCGCCGTCATAGACCAGCCGCAGGGGTGTCAGGGCCAGGGGACGCTTGGCCCAGGCCAGGAAATTCTGGATATCGTCGCCCGTCAAAAAGTTGAGGTAGGAAGTGATCATCAGCGCCGAGAACAGGGGGATGTTGAAGGTGTACTCGATCCCCAGGTGCAGGGCGACGCCCGCCGCCAGGACATACAGCCGCAGGCGCGGTACCCAGACGAAGGTCGCCAGCGCGAACTCCACGACGATCGTCCCCCAGGTGAACAGGTTGACGACATAGATGTTGTCCCGGCCCAGGATCGGAAAACGCGCCGACTCGGCCAGGTGCAGCGGGTAATAGGTCGCTGTGCCGTCCATCCACTGCGGCCCGGTCACCTTGCTGAGTGAGGCGCAGAGGTAGAGCACGGCGATCTGGACCTGCATCAGCCGCTGTGTCCACGGGATGATCCGGGATGGGGTGTCGTCCTCCTTACCCTTCAGGACGCGCCACAGGCGGTCCAGGGAGCAGGAGGCCCCGGCAGGGGAGAGCAGCAGATAGATCGACAGCACGATCATCACCGTGTCGCCGCTGTTGTGGATCGGCGCGTTGCGGTTGTGAAGGAGGGTCAGGCCCAGATAGACCAGCACGGCGCTCGTCCGCGTCCAGAACCCGAGGGTGAGGCACAGGGCGGCCAGCAGGTACACGAGGAATAGAAATGTCAGGAAGTGGTCTGAATTGGGCAGGGCCAGCAGGTTGATCTGATACCCCGCCCCCAGTCCCTGCCCGGTGGCCGGGCCGAAGGTCGAGTTGTACTCTAGGGCCTGTTTGACCGGCAGCACCCCCTTCTCCGAGAACCACAGGAAGCGCTCGGGGAAATAGAGGAGGCCGTAAACCAGGGTCCAGAAGCCGAAGACCAGCCGGAACAGGCCCAAAGGGACCGAGGACACCGGGCCGAACCAGAAGCCGTTCCAATCGCGTCTGATCTGGTTCATCGCCAATCTTTCATTACTAGAGGTCCTCGGGATGGATAGGGACGACAAACGGCCCGGCGCTGGTCTGGAGCGGCGAGATCCGGACGGGCGGCATCGGGGCGCCCGGCGGGGGAATCAGGCGCATGTGCTGGAGCAGCACGACGCTGACGGGCCGGTTCCGGCTGTCGTGGTTGTTGGCGCGGGCGGCATAGCGCGCCATCGCCAGCCAGAGAGCCTCGCTGCTGCCGTGCGTGGCGACCTCGACGAGCTTGCGCCAGCGCTCTTCCTGATACCGCCGGGCATAGCCCATATGGGCCATACGTGGGAAGAACCACGACCGCTTCTCGCCATTGGCATAGGTGATCTGTGCCTCAAGCGTAACGTCCAGCTTGTCCGGGTAGGGCGAAAACATGCTCCAAGACTGCGCGAACGAGGTCAGGGTCATGTAGGTCCGCACCAGGCCGACGCCCATCGGCGACTGATCAATGGCGCTGCCGCTGGGCGACAGCCAGATCGTCAGCGCGAACAGGTGCCAGAGGATGAACACGTTGATCGCTTTGCGCCCCCACCAGCGCCGCTCCAGCCGGCCTACCCGCCGCAGCCGGACGGCGTTGCGCTGGGCCTCGGTCCGGCCTCGGGCGGCGTCCTGCGCGTCCTCGCGCGCTTCTTCCGCCTGCTTCTCATCGGACTTTTCATCGGACTTTTCATCGGATGTGACTACGAACATATGCCTCCAGGTCCGCAATGGCGACCCGCTCCTGCTTCATCGTGTCCCGGTCCCGCACCGTGACGGTGTCTTTGAGGCTGGTGTCGTCCTCGCGTCCCAATGTGTCGAAGTCCACCGTCACGCACAGCGGCGTCCCCACCTCGTCCTGGCGGCGGTACAGCCTGCCGATGCCCGCCGAATCGTCATAGACGGCGCGGATGTCGCCGGTCGCCTGGAGGCCCTGCTTGATGGCCTTGGCCGTGGCGACGATCGCCGGCTCATTCTTCTTCAAGGGCAGCACGGCCACTTTGATCGGGGCCAGTGCGGGCTTCAGGCGAAGGACGACGCGCGTCTCGCCGTTCTCCAAGACTTCCTCATCATAGGCGGCGCACAGGGCGGCCAGGACTCCCCGGTCCACACCCGCCGACGGCTCGATCACATAGGGGACGATGTGTTTGTTGTTGGGCTGGTCGAAGTAGGTCAGCCGCTCGGTCGAGTGTTCGTTTGTCATCACCTTTGCTGTCAGGCCGAGCTTCTCCTGCTCCTTGGAGTGCGAGCCGAGGTCGTAGTCGGTGCGGTTGGCGATGCCTTCCAATTCTTCCCAGCCGATGGGGAACTTGTACATCAGGTCCACCGTCCGCTTGGAGTAGTGGGCAAGCTCATTGGTGGGCACCTCATACAGCCGCAGGTCCTCGGCCTTCAGCCCGACCTCGTTCACCCACCAATCCATGTGGTCCTGGATCCAGTTCTCGTGGATGGCCTCATCCTCGCCGGGCATGACGAAGTACTCGATCTCCATCTGCTCGAACTCGCGCACCCGGAACAGGAAATTGCGGGGCGTGATCTCGTTGCGGAACGACTTGCCGATCTGGGCCAGGCCGAAGGGCAGCTTCCGGTTGGTGGAGGTCAGCACGTTCTTGAAGTTGACGAACATGCCCTGCGCCGTCTCAGGGCGCAGATAGGCGAACGAGTCCGCCTCGGCGACCGGGCCGACGGCGGTCTTGAACATCATGTTGAAGGCGCGGGCTTCGGTCAGCTCGCCCTCGCACTCGCCGGGGTGCAGGTTCGCGTGTTTCAAGCAGGCCGCCTCGCCCAGCTTGTCCGCCCGGAACCGGCCTTTGCAGGTCTTGCAGTCCACGAGGGGGTCCACGAAGGTCTCTTCATGGCCCGAGTAGCGCCAGACGTTCTTGTTCATCAGAATCGCCGTGTCCACGCCCTCGATGTCGTCGCGCTCGTAGACATGGTGACGCCACCACAGCCGCTTCAGGTTATTCTTGAGTTCCACGCCCAGCGGGCCGTAGTCGAAGGTCCCCTGCAAACCGCCATAGATCTCGCTGCCGGGGAAGATAAAGCCGCGCCGCTTGCAGAGCGACACGATCTGGTCCAGTGTTTCCGCTGCCATAATTACTTGTCCAATCCTCGCGCGCCGTGCGCTGCCTTCATTGTATCACAAACCGGCCCCATTGCCAATTCCCCACCAATACTTTGCAATACAAAGTAGTTTGTGGTATAACGTTCATAGGAGGAAAGACCTGATGACGACAACGACACGACTTGGATTGGGGCTGCTGCCGGCCGCCCTGGCGCTCGGGCTTCTGGGGGATATCCTGCTGCGGGCGACGCCCTGGGGGGTGAACGTGTTCCTGTGGGTGCTGGCGGGTCTTGCGGGCCTCTTCGTCCTCGCCCGCCGCCTGGGAGTCGCCGCGCTGGGGGAGGGGATGTGGCTGGCGATCCCCGCGCTGCTGCTGGCGGCAGGGCTGGCCTGGCGGGACTCGGCGACGCTGCGGGCGCTGGACATCGGCGGCCTGCTGGTCTGCCTCGCCCTGGGCGCGGCCCGGACGCGGGTGGGGCAGGTGCGCCTGGCCGGCGTCCTGGATTTTCTTGTGGCCATCTTTCATGTGGGAATCCAGGCCGGATTCGGGGTCTTCCCGCTGGTCTTCCGCGATGTGGAATGGGCAACGATCCCTCGGACGGGCTGGCTGCCGCGCATTCTGGCCGTCGTGCGCGGGCTGGTCCTTGTCATCCCCCTGCTGCTGCTCTTCGGCGGGCTGCTGATGGCCGCCGATGCCGTCTACTCACGCCTGGTCAGCACGGCCCTGCACTTCGATGTGAACATGCTTTTGGGCCACCTTTTCTTCACTGGGTTCCTGGCCTGGCTGGCGGCAGGCTTTGGGCGCGCGCTGCTGCTGGCGACCGCGCCGGTTGTCCCTAACGAAAAACGTGCCGGGCTGCCCTCGCTGGGGCTGGTCGAGACGACGACCATCTTCTCCCTGCTGAACCTGCTCTTCCTCTCCTTCGTCCTGGTCCAGATCCGCTACTTCTTCGGCGGCGCGG
>JANLUQ010000101.1:0-2673 GCA_031363565.1 Armatimonadota bacterium
CCGCGACACGCTCTTGAAGTCCTTCGTCGTTGCCAGGCAGACTCCTGCGCCCTGCTTGGAGGAGCCGACATAGGCGATGACGTACATGCCCTCGTCCGCCAGGTAGGTGATGCGCGCGTCCTCGCAGCCCAAAGCCTCATACCAGGCGTCGCCCTCCCCCGGTGACAGCAGCGGCGGGTCCTGCATCCGCCAGCCACCGATACCATCCTGGGAGCGGGCGACGACGAGGTGCGAGTGGTCCTCATTGTCAATGGCCCGTAGCAGCAGCAGCGTTTCGCCGTCCACCAGGCAGGCCGCCGGGTTGCAGACGGCTTTGCAGGGGAAGGGCATATTACCCGCTTGCAGGATCGGGTTTGTGGGGCTGCGCGTGAAGAGTTCAGGGGCGTTCATGCCTATGACATTCCCGTCCGTTCCGCCGGCTAACCTGAACTCCCAGCAAATGGGATTGCAGCCCCACGAATGCTTACGCGGCGGGTTTGGTGCGCTTGCGGACCAGCAGGCACACCCCGCCCAGGCCCAGCAGCAGGCCG
Organism: Armatimonadota bacterium; assembly: GCA_031363565.1. Lineage (GTDB taxonomy): Bacteria > Armatimonadota > Armatimonadia > Armatimonadales > Capsulimonadaceae > JANXMY01. The sequence goes on from JANLUQ010000101.1 coordinate 531, forward strand.
AGGGAGATCACCGAGGAGGCTTCCGGCACGGCGGGCGTGCCGACGCCGGGGATGCCGAAGACGGTGCCGCCGCCGTATGTGCCGCCTCGGGTGGTCGTGCCATAGAGATTGCCTCTGCCATCAAGAGTGACCTGCGCGAAGGGGCCTCCGCCGTTAGCCCCGTTGAACGAGGCCAAGGTCGTGATGGCGCTGCCGCCTTTGACAAGTTCATACACGGTCCCTAAACCGGACGGGCCGCCATAGGGGGTGGTTCCGAAGATGTTCCCGGCACTGTCGAGTGTGACACCGGCTTGAGTGTAGTTGGTGTCCATGGTGAAGGAGGCCAGCGCCGTGATCGCCGTGCTGCCTTTGGCAAACTCGAAGATCGTACCTTTGTTAAACGCGCCGCCGAGCGTCGTCGTCCCAAACATATTGCCGTCACCATCGAAAGTGATGCCGCCCACCGGACTGTAGCCGTTGGTGCCGCTGAATGAGGCCAGTGTCGTGACAGTGCCGCTGCCCTTCGCGATCTCGAAAATACTGCCGTTGCCGTAGGAGTTCCTGTCGTTGAGAGCGCCCCCAACATTAGTCGTCCCGAAAATGTTGCCGCTGCCATCCAGGGTCAAGGCGGAGATATCGCCAATAGAGCTGAAAGTTGCCAGCGTGGTCACGGCGCTGCTGCCGTTCAGCAGTTCATACACGGCGCTATAATCGAACGGTCCGCTGTAATGTATGCCGCCATACAGGTTTCCGCTGCTGTCGGAAACAAGGCCCACCGCACTCGCTCCGTATTTCCCGCGGTCAAAAGTAGCAAGAGTGGTAACCGTCGAAGTCCCGCTGGCAAGCTTGTAGATTGTCCCGAGGTTTGCCTTGCCGCCCCCCTCGGTCGTCCCATAAATGTTGCCGCCGCCGTCCAGGACGATATTACCCGATGGGTAAGCGCCGGGACTGTCGCCGCCGAACGACGTAAGCGCTTTGATGGTGTTGGTGCCTTTGACGACTTCGTAGACGGTGCCTCGGCCGTTGTCCCCGCCGTAGTAAGCGGTCCCGAAGATGTTGCCGCTGCTGTCCAGGATGACACCGTTTCTGGGTTCAGCGCCGTTGCCGTAGCTGCTCAAAGTCCCACTGCCGATGAACTCGGCGATGGATTTGATGGTTGGGCCGGCCTGAGCGGGCAAAGCGGCTACGGCGCCGAGTCCGGCCAGGAAAAACGCCGCCAATAGGCGGCCCAGAATGCAGGCTCGCGGCGAACCGGGCGTTGGAGAATGGGACTTGAGAAAAGTGTGCATGGAAGTAGAGCCTTCTTTCTGAAAGTCGGAAATCTGTCGCAGGACGATTTCCGTATTGCAGACATTATATAGCTCTACCGTATCATAACCGTTTCAAATCGGCTCCAAATCTGCCTTTGTTGCTGTAATTCTCAAAAAACAGCAAAAATACTAGGCCGGCGTTTCTCTAAGCCCATCCCGAAATCAGCGCAGCGCGACGATCTTTTTAGCGGCTTCGGCGAAACGCGCAGCCTGGCCCATCGCCTGCGCTTCCAGAAGGTCATAAGAGACGGGGGCTTGCCCGAAGGGCGGCATGGGACATTCCCGTTCTGAGCGCGAGAATCAGAGCAGGGCAGAGGCGACTACGTTGAGCCAGAGCCGGCGGAGGCGCAGGAAGCGGCTGCCGTCCTCGTCCTGGTTGACGACGCGGTTGGTGAGGAGAACCAGGGAGAGATCGAAGACGGGATCAATCAAGAGCACCGTGCCGGTAAAGCCGGAGTGCCCAAAAGACTGGTCGGAGAAGAGGTCGCCCTGCGGCAGATAGTCGTTGCCGGCGCAGAACCAGCCATAAGACTGCGCGCCGATAGAAGGGGGAATCTGGCTGGCGGCCATGCGCTGGGTGGCTGCGTGGGAAAGAAGCGGGGCGCCCCCCGCCCTAATCGCCTCGGCAACGGCCAGCACGTCTTCGGCGGCCCCGAACAGCCCAGCGTGGCCGGCAACGCCGCCCATGTCCCGAGCGCGCGGGTCATGGACCACGCCCGGAGGTTCGGGACCTGTGGGGGCGATGGCGTTATAAGCGTCGCTCTTCGGCAGAAAGCCCAGCGTCTTTCGACCAAGCGGGCCAGCGACTCCAGCCTGAAAACCGGCCTCCAGCGGCTGCCCAGAGACATGTGCGA
>JANLUQ010000569.1:0-2230 GCA_031363565.1 Armatimonadota bacterium
ATTCTGGAAGGAGCATGACTTGAACGAAGCACTGGTTCAGTGGGCGTAGAGGGTACAGGCGCTGTCGCAGAGATGGCCGCTCCGCTTGGCACCGAGCCATTGGAACTCGCTGCGCTGTTTCGGGCTGAGGAAGGCTACGCGACACCGAAGGTTGACGTGCGCGGCGCCATCATCCGGGGCAAAGAGATGCTGCTGGTCCGCGAATGAATGGTCTTCCGTGTCTACAGGGCGTTCTTCTGCTGCGAGATCACTGGCGGCAGCTCTGCGCCAAGTGACGAGACCGATGGGGTAGCCTCTTTTGCCCTGGACGCCCGCTCGCCGCTATCCATTGAACGTATCACTGCAAGGCAGATCGCGCATTTCCTCGATCATGCCAGCCATTTGTGAATAGCCGACGGATTTTGACTGATCTTAGGAGGACCTGCGATGAAAGCAGACACATCCATACAAGCACTCATTCCCGCCGAACAGCGGGCGCAGTTTATTCAAGATGGCTACATCCGCGTCTCCAGCCTGATTCCGTCGGAGGTAGTTGAAGCCACCCGTGTGGGCCTGCTCGAACGCATGGGCGTCAACCCGAGCGACCCGGACACATGGGCAGGTCGGGCCATGAGTACGGACCCAGACGCGATCACCTTCACCAAAATCTGCCGCACACCACAGATCGAGGCCGCCGCCGCGGAACTTGTCGGACCCGACTTCATTTCCAGCGTTACCTACAGTCCCTTCCTCGACAGCCGGGGCGTATCACCGGCCACCCTGCGCGGCTTCATCCCAGTCCTGAGCTTTCCCAAACCCGGCCCACCCACCTTCGAGCCGCCGACCGATGGCTACCACATTGACGGGATGCACGCAGTCACGGTTTGGCCGGACAAATTCTTCCTGGTCGTCTTCGCCTACCTCTCCGACACCACCGAATACGGCGGGGCGACCACGGTGCGGCCCGGCAGCCACCGGCAGGTCTTCGAGCACTGGCTGGCGACAGGCGATAAGGGCAACACGATCCCACCCACGCTGGACTACGCCAAACCCGTTCCTCTGTCGGGCCAGGCGGGCGACGTGATCTTCATGCACTACCTGCTCGTCCACAGCGGCTCTGCCAACCACGACGCCCACATCCGGGTCGGCCTGAACACCGCCGTCATGCCGGACCCAGAGCGGCCATATCAACAGAAGTGTGGTGGGCCACAGCCCCACTGGACGCCGCTAGACTGGTCGCTTCGGACCGATACTTTGAGAGAAAGGGCGGCTTACGAGGTACAATGAATGTTGGGCCGCTGGACGAAACGCTTCTTTGTAGCAGAACCCTCGTGACCGCTACCAGGATTAAAGCTAAGACGAGGCGATGGCACCAATGGCTGATGCACTTATAACTCACTTTGAACCCGATCCCGAGCGGCTTGCCGTCATTCGCGAGTGCATGGATAATCACGGCGTTGGCACTCCAGAGGCTGAGTGGCCGAACAACATCATTTCCCGTCGGGCTGTTGTCTACGGGAGCGGAGTGATCCACCGGCAAGGCGCTCCGATTCGGCACGAGGTTGACCCTGATGAACTGGCCCTATGTCATCGTCTAGCGGCTGAGGCGACGGAGCAGATCGGCGGGGTTGATGTCGGCATGAGGTCGGAATCTTGCGATCCCTTCCGTGGTTTTTTCATAGCCGCGAATGGTTCACCGCCTCCAGCAGGCATTAACGAGGCCCTGATCCGGTCCCGGTTTGGGGATACTCTCTTCCCTCCGGTTTCGATAACCGTCGAGCCGTTAGCCGAGCATGGTATTTGGTGGGCCGAGGTAAAGGCGGATGGGGACGACTCTGAGGACGGTATGGATGGCTGCGAGGCAAAAGGGGGCGAGTCCGAATCCGAAGCAGACTACTTGGCCCCGTGGCGTGCTATGATCCAGTGGTTCCGAGAGCGTTCTGAATTCGTGGACCTCGCTTTTATCAGAGTCGGTAACGCAAGGACTTTATGGGACTTGCCCGAAGAGCAGTGGCCTAATGGGACGGAGTTGACGGGTTGCGTTTTTCCTAGACTTGCACTCGGTCTGACTCGTGGCGGCAGTTTAGTGGGGCTGTTTGGTTACTGTGTCCAGACGTAAGAGCTTACCAGAACCAGCGCCGCCAGACGGCCCAACACGGCGCTGCATCGGACGCCACCTGTCCTTTTGCTCTGCGAGATCCGTTGGCGGTGCAGTTCAGGTGTCGCCGATGAGCGTCCCCGTTGGGCCGCA
>JANLUQ010000159.1:0-1547 GCA_031363565.1 Armatimonadota bacterium
CCGACGCCAACTTCTCAGTCTACGACTCGACCCGGCTGGATGTGCTGCGGACCGGCACGAACCGCACAGGCAGCAGCAGCAGTACCCTGGACTGAACCCCATTTTCCGTGCCAGTAGCAAGAGTCAACTTTTGCTGGTATAGGTTAGTTGGTCAAGGAGGCTTCAAACTCCGTGGGCGGCAGATAGCCGAGGCTGGAATGCAGCCGCTTGACGTTGTAAACGTCATCCAGGAACGCACCGAGATTGGTTCGCGCTTCCTCAAAGTTGCGATACTGGCTGAGATACACCTCCTCTTTCTTGAGCGTCTTAAAAAAGCTCTCGGCTTTGGCGTTATCGTAGGGGCAGCCTGCCTTGCTCATACTGAGCCGCGCCCCGATCTCGGTCAGGCGAACGATGTAGTCTGCGCTTGCATACTGAACGCCCCGATCCGAATGATGGATCAAGCCCGCGCGCGGGCGGCGGGCGGCAATGGCTTTGTTCAGCGCCATCAGCGTCAGGCGCGAGTCTATGTCACGCGACAAGTGCCAGCCGATCACGCGGCGACTGAAACCGTCCAACACGCAGGCCAGGTACACGAAGCCCTGCGGCAGACGAATATACGTCATGTCCACCACCCAGACCTGATCCAGCTTCGTCACCACCAGATGCTGCGTCAGGTTCGGGTAGGCCGTCTTCGTCGAACGTCTTCGTCGAACCTGCCGAGGGTGGGTGGAACGCCCTGTGCAGGCGGCACAACAGGCTTTCGGTCTGCATGACGGCCAGCACCCGCTTGTGGTTGACCGTCCAGCCATCGCGGTCCAGTCATCGCGGTGCAACTGGGCCGTGACGCGGCGGTAGCCGTAGCCAGGGAACGCAAGGCAGAGCTTTTCTATGGCATCTCGCAAGGACGTGTCCTGCTCGGTCCCTTCCAAAGCCACAGGCTTTTCGTAGAGCCAGGAGCGGGATATGCCAAGCCTCTGGCACATCTGGCGTACTGAGGCGTCAGGATACGCTTGGTGGTACTCCTGGATCACAACGCACCGTTGGGCGGACGTGGCGTGCTGGCTAACTTTTTTAAGAGGGCGTTCTCCAGCGAGAGCTGCCCACAGAAGCGCTCTAGTTGCGCCACCTTCTGTTCCAATAGGGCCGTCGGCGAGGCTTCGGGGGCATCTTTGGCCGAGAACGCGGCCTCGCCGCGCTGCTCGAACTCGCGCCGCCAGCGAAGGAGGAGCCCCTCGGTCAGTTGATGTTCGCGGCAGAGCTGGGCGGGTCGCTTTTGGCCGCTCTGGATCTGGCGGCACAGGTCGCGCTTGAACTCCCGCGCGAACGTGCGCGGTGCTTTGGTAGACATGATCTTCTCCGTTGGTGTAGTGTACCCGCAGGAGTTAACTCTACCCAGTGGTACGGACAGAGGGGTTCACTTCACCCCCTTTGACACACCCTTCCCTTCGAGGGGAGGGTCGGCGCGCAGCGACGGGGAGAGGATCGGGTTAATCTCTCTCCCCGGCGTGGCATCCGTCCCCTCACGCCCACCGCGCCCTCCATCCCCAGCTCTGAACTCACTAAGA
>JANLUQ010000161.1:0-3365 GCA_031363565.1 Armatimonadota bacterium
GCCGGGCACGCGCGACTTCTTCGTCAACCAAGCGACCTCCGAGCAGATCGGGAACGCCTTGGTAGACACCATGGTCAAAGATCTAGGCGGTGCTGACAAAGCAGTAGGCAAGGTCGCCGTCGTCACGGCGACCTTGACGGCAGCCAACCAGAACGAGTGGATCAAGTACATCAAAGCGCGGCTGCTGAAGTACCCCAAACTGGAACTGGTCGCCGTCAAGCCCTGTAACGAGGACCAGAACGTCGCCTTCCAGGTAACGCAGGACCTCATCAAGACGTATCCAGACTTGAAGGGCGTCTTCGGCATCAGCTCCGTCGCCTTCCCCGGCGCCGCCGAGGCCGTCAAGCAGTCCGGCAAGGGCGGACAGGTGCTGGTGACGGGGCTGTCCACGCCCAACGCCATGAAAGCCTATGTGCAGGACGGCACGGTCAAATCGGTCATCCTGTGGAACACGCAGGACTTGGGGTATCTGACTATCTACGCCGCCGAGGCCGTGGCGAAGGGCACGCTGAAGCCGGGCGCGACCAGCTTCAAGGCGGGGAGACTGGGCGAGAAGAAGATCGTCGGCGACAACATCCTGCTGGGGGATATTTTGATCTTCAACAAGGGCAACATCGGCAAGTACGACTTCTGAACCTACCCCGCGACAAGTCGCGCCAACAAAAGCACGAAGTCGCCCTTCGGCGACTCAGACTCCGAACCTGCGAAGGCAGGTTTCGTGAACTTGTTGCCGCGACTTCAGTCGCCCGATCCCCTTCTTACACACACTTTAACCGCGGGGAGAGGAGCTTTCTCCTCTCCGAAACTCTTTCCCGACCGGTTTCGGGAGGGGCGCGACTTGTCGCAGGGTGGGTTCTTAACTATGCGCGTCCTGATCGTCGAAGATGAAGAAAAAGTCGCTTCTTTCTTGAAGCAGGCCTTGGAAGAGTCGGGCTACGCCGCTGATGTCGCGCGCGACGGGCAGGCCGGGCTGGACTGGGCGCGGGCAGCCGAGTACGACGTCATCGTGCTCGATCACCTGCTGCCGGGCCTGACCGGGCAGGAAGTGTGCCGCCGGCTGCGGGCCGAGGGAAACACGGCGGCGATCCTGATGGTGACGGCCCGCGACGGCCTGGAGGACAAGGTGGCGGGGCTGGACGCGGGGGCGGACGATTACCTGACGAAGCCATTCTCCATTGACGAGCTGCTGGCCCGCTTGCGCGCCCTGCTGCGGCGAGGCGAGGGGCGGGGGACGTCTCTGCTAACGGTGGGGGACCTGACCCTGGACCCGCGCACGCGGCTGGCCCACCGGGGCGGTCAGGCATTCGACCTGAGCGCCCGCGAGTATGCCCTGCTGGACTATTTGATGCGAAACGCCCGCCGCCCGGTCACGCGCGCCATGATCGCCGAGCACGTTTGGGGCTTCGACTTCGACAGCGGCTCGAACGTCATTGACGTCTACATCAGCTATTTGCGCGCCAAGATAGATCGCGAGGCCGACCACAAGCTGATCCGCACCCTGCGCCATGTGGGGTATCAGCTCGGATGACACGTCGGATGACACGCCCCTGGACGAAGCGGCCCGCGTGGACGAAATCGCTGCGGTTCCAGCTCACCGCCTGGTCCCTGCTGACCGTGGCGCTCATCCTACTGCCCGCCGCCGCACTGTGCTACGGGCTGGTCCGGGCCTCGCTCATGCGCGAGGCGGATCAGGCACTGGCGGGCGGGGCGGCCCAGGTCTTGCGGCAGATCTCTGATTCGGGGGAGGCGGAGGGCGACGAGCGCCCGCCCCGCCCCGCCGTCGTGGTGGCGGCCGCGCGCCTCGCCCCAGCGGCGCTGCCGGGTATTGGGGCCGACCCGCTGTACCTGCGCCTGGCTCGCGCGGGGACGGGGCGGACGGCCGCGCTCTCGCCCAACATGACATCCCAGCCCGCTTTCCTCGCCGCCCTCCAGTCGCTGCCGCCGGTCCCGCATGGCCCGACCTTCGCCGGGCGGGGCGACGACGACCGGATGCGCTGCCTCACCGTCGCCGTTCCCCGGTCATCCGCCCTGCTCCAAGTCGCCGTACCCTGGGACCCTGCCGAAGACCTGCTCACGCGGCTTCTGACCGGGCTAGGCCTGGCGTCCCTGCTGTTCTTGCTGCTGTCGGGCATCGGGAGCTGGCTGCTGGTGGGCCGCGCGCTCGGCCCGATTGACCGCATCGTCAGCGAGGCCGAGCGGCTGACGGCGGACCGGCTGGGCCCCGTCCTCCTCAGCCGCCGCGCGCCCTCGGACGACGAGATCGGGCACCTCGTCGCGGCCCTGAACGGCATGCTGGCCCGGCTGTCGGACGCCTTCACCGGCCAGCGGCAGTTCACCGCCGACGCCTCGCACGAGCTGCGGACCCCGCTGACCATCCTGCGCGGCGAGTTCGAGCTGGCCCTGTCGCGCAAGCGGGCCGCCTCCGAATACCGAAGGACATTGGAAAGCGGCCTGGAGGAAGTCCAGCGCATGACCCGCATCGTCGAGAGCCTGGGATTCCTGGCGCGCGGCGACGCGGGACCCGCACGGCCACATGCCCCCGTATCCCTCGGCGCACTGGCCTCCGAGGTGGTCGCGGCGATGCAGCGGCGCGCGGAGGAGAAGGATCTGCGCCTGATTCTGGAAACGAATCTGGATACGAATGGGGATGCTGTCGTGCGCGGCGACGGGGACGCGCTGCGCCGGATGGTGCAGAACCTGGTGGAAAATGCCTTGGCCTACACACCGCCGGGCGGCGAGGTTTGTGTTTCCATGACCATTGCCGGGGGTAAATGCCGTCTGTGCGTCGCCGATACGGGCGTCGGCATCGCCCCCGAGGATCTGCCCCATGTCTTCGACCGTTTCTTCCGGGGCGACAAGTCCCGCGCCAATACCGGCGGCAGCGGTCTGGGCCTGTCCATCGTCCAGAGCATCGTTCAGGCGCACGGGGGCAGGATCGAGGCGGAAAGCGAGTTGGGGCGGGGCAGCCGGTTCGTCGTGACGCTGCCCGAAGACTAAGAGCAAAAGATTAGAAAAGTCTCATCGGCTTCTAATGTCGTTCTCATGTGGGCCGAGTATGATAAAGGGCAGAGGGCAAACAGGCCCGTCTCAGAAAGGCAAATCATCCCCCATGAAATTTACTCCTCTCGCCGCCGGCCTCATGCTGGCGCTCCTGGGCGCAGCCAACTCGGAGGTCAACGCGGCCCCTGCCGCCAAGCTCACGCCGGCCCAGGCGAAGGCCGCCGCCGTCAAGAAGATTCCCGGTAAGGCGCTCTCCGCCAAGTACGAGTTCGAGGATGGGCACTGGCAGTACGCGGTCCTGGTCAAGAACAAAAAGGGCGAGATGTACGAGGCGGAAGTCAACTCAATGACGGGCCGCGTGACGG
>JANLUQ010000575.1:0-3714 GCA_031363565.1 Armatimonadota bacterium
ATGGTGCCGCAGCCGACGAGGGCGAAGCGCAGGGGAGTATCGGACATTGGGCTTGGCATATGGAAAGATTGTAGAAGAAAAGGGGGGTGGTTGTCAAGGGCGGTCCTCTCCCGTCGCTACGCGCCGCCCCTCCCCTCGGAGGGATCTGATCCTCTCCCCGCGACAAGTCGCGACCCACCCCTCGGGGGGAAGGGGGTGTGAAAGGGGGGTTATTGGTGTTTTTGGGGGGCGGCCGTGTAGGGGAGGGGTTAATCAAGATAAGTCTCACCCCCTTTCACACACCCTTCCCTTCGAGGGGAGGGTCGCGACTTGTCGCGGGGAGAGGATCACACCTGGTCCAGGGGTGCGACATAGGGCTGTCGAGCGGGGAAGAGGCGGTCCGCCAGGGCCAGCGTCGCGGGCGAGTCGCAGGCGACTAGACCCGAGGCTGCCGCTTCGGAGGCGCTGCGGTAGCCGAGATAAAGCTGGGCGAGGATGCGGATGTCGGCGCGCAGCCAGACAGGGTCGTGGCCCGTGCCGAGAACGACGCCGTCCGGGGTCAGGCGCAGCGGACGGGTGTTGGCAGGGCGGCCGGTGTCCGTGGCGCGAACTGTGAGAGTCCGGCCTGCCTCAGCCAGCGCGGGGGCATACAAGGCGGGGTGGACGGCGGCAAAGGCGGCTGCGAGGTCCACGATCCGCAGCATGACGCCCGGCTCGGGCTGACCGGCAGGGGGCAGGCCGGAGCATTCCAGCAGTGCGGGCGACGCCGGCCATTCGGCGGTCGGCTCGGGCTGCTGGGCGAGATAGCCGGCCAGCCCACGCCGGGCAGCGGGCGTCAGGCTGTGCATCTCCAGCAGGAACAGGGTGTCGCGGCGTTCCCAGAGCCCATAGCCAAGGATGTGCATGCCTTCACAGTAGACGAAGGCCTCGCGGCCCGGCACGGGCAGGCCGATCAAGCGCCAGCGGCGGTCATCCCGGACGCTGGCCCCGGTCGCAGCGCGGGTCAGATCGGCCTGAATCCGGCGGATCGCGGGCCAGTCGGATGGGGCGGCGGACCGGACGCGGACGGCTTCGGGGTGGCGGGGCAGGGACGACGGTACCGCGCTCCAGCGGAGTGTGCGCGAGGCGGTCTCCCAGCCGAAGCGGCGGTAGAAGGGGGCGGAAACGGGGTGCAGCAGGGACAGGGGATAGCCCAATTCGTCCCAGAGGGCGGGGACGGTGGCTTCCAAAAGGGCGGCAGCGTAGCCCCGGTGCTGGAATTCGGGCCGGGTGGCGACCCCGGCGATGCCACCCGCCCCGACCGGGATGCCGCCGACTTGGAGAAGAGCGGGCACGACGGTCAGGCAGGAGACGATGCCTGCCGGGGGTGTGACCAGAACGCGCTTATGGGTCAGGTCGTAATAGGGATCGGCATAGAAAATGGGCCGGGCAGCATCGGCGTTCAAGCCGAAGGCGGCGCAAAGCGTTTCGAGGACGGCCTCGGCCTCGGCAGGCCGCGCGGTGCGCGCGATCGGGGCTAGGGAGTGGGCGAGGTGGGCCATTGGCTCAAGAACTGGGACGAGAGGGGGTCCCGGCGCAGCAGAAGGGGGGCATCGTTGGCGTAGAAAGAGAAGACTTCGGCAAAGCCCTCCTCGACATCCGTTTGGGCGTAGCGGGTCACCAGATGGTGTGCGGCCTTCTGCTTCCGGTAGATGCCCTCGTAGCGCCTCTTGTCGTCTCGGCTCAACAGGTTGAACCAGACATAGTGCCCATATTCGTGGGCAAAGGTGTAGAGGTCCGGCTGACCTGATGCGGGGACGCGCAGGGTGATCCGGTCCGGGTCGGCCTCAAAGACGCCGTCAATCTCGCCGTCGCCGGCATGGGAACTCTGCTCCTGGTCGCCGTCGTCACCCGCGCGGAGATATGTCTCCATCTCGATGTCGTTCAGGGGATTGACCTCGAATCGACCGCGCGCCGCGAACCGGGCGGGAATATGGCGGGCGAACCAGGCCGTCAGCGACCGGGCGGCGGGCGTAGCCGGACCGGTGACGACGATCTGCGCCCCGGCCCCACGCGGGGAGGAGAGAAGGCCGACCGCCAGGAGCGGGACGAGGAAGGGGACGGAGAATAGCGGGCGCGCGCGCAACATACCTTGATTTTACCACAAGTAGGCGGGTTACGCAAGAACGATTATCGGCCCACCGGTGCGGAAACTCAGGGTGTTTACGTCCTCTTGCAAGTGCAGAGAAGGCGTGGTACAATGAGGGAAGCAAGCAATCTGCACCACGCTTGGCTTGATTTGGTCTTCTCAACTTTCTTCCCGAGAAAGGTGGCCGATATGCCCAAGTTATTCCTCTCCGACGATCCTCTTGCAGCGGCGACGCTCGATAAACTTGATTATTACGACGCGCGGGGCCGCCGGCCCAATCCCATCCTGCCGATCCTGCTCATCCCCGCATTAGGGCTGGCTCTGATGGCCGTAGGGATACAGGTCAGGCCAAGCGCCTCAGCCCCGACGGGGGGCATCCTGGCAGCAGACGTTACGGAGAAACCCGGCCGCTGTGAGGCCAAGGCAGAGCATCTCGCCGAGATCGAGACGGCCCGCCGGAACGTCCTCCACTGGCAGCACGAGAACTGCTGCGGTGCGGCCACGCCGCACAGCCTCGCGAAGATGCGGATGTGGCAGCACGGCTACCAGCAGCGCCTCGCCGTGTTCGCGCGGATCTACCGAGGGCAGATATGTCAAAAGCAGAGAAAACTATGACCAAAGGCAGCACCCCGACCGGCAGCATGGCGGGCGGCGCAGAGACCTCGGCCCAGCTCCTCCAGAAGCACTTCGGCTTTTCCGAGTTCCGGCCCGGACAGGAGCGGGTCATTGACGCCCTCGACGCGCATCGGGCGGCCCTGGCAGTGTTCCCGACGGGGGCGGGCAAGTCGCTTTGCTACCAGCTTCCAGCCCTGCGTTATGACGGCCTGACCCTGGTGGTGTCGCCGCTGATCGCCTTGATGAAGGACCAGATAGACTTCTTGGTCGGGCATGGCATCCAGGCCGCGCGGCTGGACTCGACCTTGAGCGGGGCGGAGGTCCGCGATGTGACCGACCGGATGGAGGCGGGGACCCTGAAGCTGCTGTATGTGGCCCCGGAGCGCTTCAACAACGAGCGGTTCGTCGGCCTGCTGGGCCGGACGCCTATCGCATTGTTTGCCGTGGACGAGGCGCATTGTATCAGTGAGTGGGGGCACAACTTCCGGCCCGATTATCTGAAACTGGCCCAGGCGGCGAAGAGCGTCGGGGCGGAGCGCGTCCTGACCCTGACCGCGACGGCGACGCCGGCCGTTGTCAAGGATATCCAGGCCGCTTTCGACATTCCCGACGAGGCGGCTGTCGTAACCGGGTTTTATCGGCATAACTTGAACCTCAGCATCACGCCGGTGCGGTCCGAAGGCCGCGACGCCCTGCTGCTGAAACGGCTGGGGAAGCGTCCGCCCGGCCCGACTATCGTCTATGTCACCTTGCAGAAGACGGCGGAGCGCATCGCCGCCCTGCTCGAACAAGAGGGCCACCCCGCCGAAGCCTACCATGCCGGGCTGGATTCGGAGGTGCGGGCGGCGATCCAGGACCGCTGGATGGCCTCGGACCGGGGCATCGTGGTCGCCACCATCGCCTTCGGCATGGGCATTGACAAGGCGACGGTCCGCTACGTTTACCACTACAACCTACCCAAATCTTTGGAGAGCTATAGCCAGGAGATCGGC
>JANLUQ010000577.1:0-6158 GCA_031363565.1 Armatimonadota bacterium
CGAACCCCTGGGATGCGGCAAGTCTATGAGATCCACGAAGCCCCCTACACCGACGAGGACGTGGAATATGTCGCCCCGGTCGTCGGCCGCGTCGCCGTCACCAATACGGGGACGATGATCCTGGTGCGCGGGCCGATTGATACCGTGATCGCGCTCGAATGCAGCCGGTGCCTCGACCCGGTTCGTGCCCCGATCCACGCAGACCTGGAAGAAGAATTCGACCTGAACGGCGTCGAAGAAGGTGTCCGCCACGACAAAGACGTGCAGGTCGTTGAAGATGAGGTCGGCCGCGTGTTTGAGGGCAAGACGCTCCAACTCGACGTGCTCATCCGGCAGGCCGCCCTGCTGAATGCGCCGCTCCAGCCGCTCTGCCGCGAGAACTGTCCAGGCATTCCCGTTCAGGAAACACAGGACCCGGATGAGGAAACGGTGAAGAATTCGCCCTTCCATGCACTGGGCCAACTGTTAAAAGAATAAAATTTCGCTCCATAAATTTCGCTCCATAAATCTCGTTCTATGATTACCGTTCCGAGGAGACTGTTCCATGCCACTGCCGAAGCGACGCCACTCTAATCAGCGCACCCGCAAGCGCCGCACCCATTACAAGCTCGTCCCGCCGACCCTGGCCCGTACCAGCGTCTGTCCCATCGCGTCCCAGCGCGGCGGCTGCCCCGTCTTTCAGTATCGCCTGGACCATCATGCCTGTCCTGAGTGCGGTTTCTATGACGGCAAGCAGGCGGTCGTAATCAAAGAAAAAGCGACCGCCGCAGAGTAAATTATGCCCATGAAGATCGCGGTTGACGCGATGGGCGGCGATCATGCGCCCGCCGAAGTGATCAAAGGGGCGCTCCAGGTGGCGCGGGATGCGGGTGGGGTACACATCGTCCTCGTTGGTGATGAGGAGGCCATCCGGTCCGTGCTGGATACTCAGGAGGATGTCCCGGATAGCGTGACCATCCGCCATGCATCCCAGGCGGTCGCGATGGGAGAGCACCCTGTTCAGGCGACGCGGCGCAAGCGGGACTCCTCTCTAGTCGTCGCGGGCATGATGGTCAAGAACGGCGAAGCCGACGCGACCTTCAGCGCTGGTAATACAGGCGCAGCGATGGCGATTGCGACACTCGATATCGGGCGCATTCCCGGCATCGAGCGCCCCGCGATCGGTACCTGCATCCCGACCATCCAAGGGCAGGCTCTGCTCCTGGACGGCGGCGCGAACGTAGACTGCTCGCCCCGTAACCTGCTTCAGTTCGCCCTGCTCGGGGCGATCTATGCCGAGCGGGTCCTGAAGGTGTCGAACCCGAAGATCGGACTGCTCAACATCGGCGCGGAAGAGGGCAAAGGGAACGATCTGACCAAAGAAGCGTTTCGCCTTATCCGCGCCACTTCTCTGAACTTTTACGGCAACGTCGAGGGCAAAGATGTTTTCGAGCACGCCGTTGATGTAGTGATCTGTGACGGCTTCGCCGGCAATGTCCTGCTGAAAAGTGGCGAGGGCATGGCCGAAATGGTCTTTGACCTGATGCAGCGCGAGATTGATGCGGATCCACTCATTTCCGAATCTTTGGAAGTCTTCGCCCCAATCTTCCGCCGCGTGACCCAGCGCGTCCACTACTCCGAGTTCGGCGGTGCCCCCCTTTTGGGCGTGAATGGTGCGTCGTTTATCGCCCATGGCCGCTCGAACGCCAAGGCGATCGCCGGCGGCCTCCGCACTGCTGTGATGGCAGCCGGCAGCGGCTACTTACAGGCCATCCGCGAAGCGCTCCCCGGTTTCGAGAACAAGGCTGAAGGCAAGGCATGACCCAGACGCTGTCGCTGCGCCGGGCCGGCATTCTGGGCACCGGCTCCTTTGTCCCGCCCAAAGTCGTCACCAATGACGATCTGGCGGCGCGCATGGATACCTCTGACGAGTGGATTGCCAGCCGCACTGGGATACGCGCCCGTCACGTCGTCGAGCCGGGGGTCCTGACCTCGGACCTTGCCATCGCCGCTGCCAGGAATGCGCTGGCGGATGCGGGGCTGACGGCATCGGATCTAGATCTGATCATCGTCGCCAGCTCCACGCCCGACTATCCCGGCTCATTCCCCTCGACAGCAACCGTCGTTCAGACGAGCCTCGGCGCGGCGAGCGCCCCCGCCTTCGACCTCGGTGCGGTCTGCTCCGGCTTCGCCTACGCATTGCATGTCGCCGCCCAGATGGTCGCGACGGGTGCCAACAGCCGTGTACTCGTCATCGGTGCGGAGACCTTCTCGCGCGTCCTGAACTGGGACGACCGCGCCACCGCCGTCCTGTTCGGCGACGGGGCGGGCGCCGTCATCGTCGGTGAGGTTTCCGAAGGCGGCTACCTGGGCGGAGTCCTGGGAGCGGACGGGGCTGGCGGCGCGCTGCTGTGCATCACACGCAGCGGGGAGTGTCCCGGCACGATCTACCAGAATGGTCGCGAAGTATACAAATTCGCCGTACAGATCATGGGCGAGGTCGCGCTCAAAGCTGTCGAGTCCGCTGGCCTGACAGCGGCAGATATTGACCTGCTGATCCCGCACCAGGCCAACATCCGAATCATCGAGAAAGCCGCCGAGCGGATGGGGCTGCCGCGCGAGAAGATCGTCGTCAACCTGGATCGCTACGGCAACACCTCCGCCGCCTCTATCCCGCTCGCGCTGGATGAGGCCGCCCGAGCCGGGCGACTCCAACCCGGCAGCCTACTCGTCCTCGTCGGCTTCGGCGCCGGCCTGACCTGGGGCGCGAACGTCATCCGCTGGAGCCGGTAACACCGCCATGACTAAGATCGCCTACATTTTTCCCGGCCAGGGGTCGCAGGCCGTCGGCATGGGGCAGAACCTGTGCGCGCACTCCAAAGCGGCTTTGGCCGTCTTCGACGAGGCCGACTCGCTGATCGGGACCAAGCTGAGTACGCTCTGCTTCTACGGGCCCGAAGAGTTGCTGCGTCAGACGATCCACACGCAGCCCGCGCTCTATGTGACTTCGGTTGCCGCACTACGCGCCTTGCAGGAGGCCGGAGCGCCGCCGCCCGAGGCGGTCGCGGGCCACTCCGTGGGCGAATACGCGGCCCTCTTCGCCGCAGGGGCTTTTGATTTTGAGACCGGTCTGCGCCTCGTCGAGCGCCGAGCGCAGGAGATGCATCGGGCGACGCTCGCCCATCCCGGCGCGATGGCTGCCGTGCTGGGCTTGACCGGACCCGAAGTGGCGGCGGCCTGTGCCGAAGCCGTGGCAAGCGGCGCGGGTGCCGTCCAGCCTGCCAACTTCAATGGTGGTGGCCAGGTGGTGATCTCGGGAAGCCCCGAGGGCGTCGTGCGCGCATCAGAAATTGCGAAAACGAATGGTGCACGGCGGGTCCTGCCGCTCAATGTCTCCGGGGCTTTTCATTCGCCCCTCATGGCGCCCGCCATGGAGGCCATGATCTATGCTCTCGCCGATGCCGCGATCCTCGACACGGCCTTGCCCGTCGTCGCGAACCTCTCGGCGGACTACGAGACCCGCGCGGACGACATCCGTTCAAGTCTGGCCGCGCAGATTGACCATCCGGTGCTTTGGGAACAAAGCATCGAGCGGCTGGTCGCAGACGGTTTTGACACCTTCGTTGAGGTCGGTGCGGGAACGGTATTAGCCGGTTTGATGAAGCGCATCGCTCCTGACTTAAGCGTCTATAGCATCGGCAACAGCGCCAATGTCAAGGCGTTCGTGGAGGCAATGGGCGCGAAAAATCCGACAGCCGGGTCTTGACAACCGGGGTCGGTTTGGATATAGTAGAGGGCAGCGTCGGGACAACCCGTAATGGTCTGCTGTCCTAGCCGGCCATTGTGCCAATATTTGCAGAAGAACAGAGAATCCTGAGGAGGAAGAAGACATGTCGACTTTTGACCGTGTGAAAAAAGTAGTGGTGGAACAGTTGGAGGTGGCCGAAGACGAAGTCACGCCACAGGCGTCCTTTGTGGATGACCTGGGGGCTGATTCCCTGGATGTCGTCGAGCTGGTCATGGGCCTCGAAGAAGAATTCGATGTCGAGATCCCGGACGAAGATGCCGAGAAGATCACTACGGTCCAGGAAGCGGTCAGCTACATAGACGAAAAATCCAAGTAGCGTATCTCTCACGATCGCCCGCTGCACCGCGCGGCGGGCTTTCGTTTTCTTCGTGTCTATCCTAGTTCTTATCTAGTTCTTATCTGGTTCTTATTCTGTGGTGACTATGGTGAACGAGCGACGAGTTGTGGTGACCGGGCTGGGGGCGGTGACGCCGCTTGGTATCGGGACGGAAGCATATTGGCAGGGCCTCCTGGCCGGCCGGAGCGGCGTCAGCCCCATCGAGGACTTCGACTGCTCCGCCATCGCCACCCGGATCGCTGCCCAGGTCAAAGATTTCCGCTCCGAGAACTATTTGGACCGGAAAGAGGCGAAGCGCATGGACCGCTTCGCCCAATTCGCCGCTGCCGCCTCCAAAATGGCCGTGGCCGACGCCGCCCTCCCGATCAACGATGAGACGCGCGCCCGCGTCGGCGTCTTCATCGGCAGCGGCATCGGCGGCATCGCCACCTTCGAGGAGCAGCACCGCAAGATGATGGAAGGCGGCTTGGGCCGCGTCAGCCCCTTCTTCATCCCCATGATGATCGCCAACATGGGCACCGGCAATGTCGCCAAGCTGCTAGGCGCGCAGGGGCCGAGCGAGACGGCTGTGACCGCCTGCGCCACGAGCACCAACTCCATCGGCGACGCCTACCTCGTCATCAAGCGCGGCGAGGCCGACGCCATCCTCGCAGGCGGGACCGAGGCCGCCGTCGTGCCGATCTCCATGGCCGGCTTCTCCAATATGAAAGCCATGACCACCCGCAACGACGATCCCGAGCACGCCTCCCGGCCCTTCGATGTGGGCCGTGACGGCTTCATCCTGGGTGAAGGCAGCGGCATCCTCATCCTGGAAGAACTCGAGACCGCCCGCTCGCGCGGCGCAAAGATCTACGCCGAGGTCATCGGCTACGGCATGAGCAATGACGCCTATGATATGGTTCACCCCGCACCCGAAGGCGCCGGGGCCGCCCGCGCCATGACGGCCGCTTTGAAGAGCGCCTGCATCTCTGCGGATACCGTCGGTTATATCAACGCCCACGGTACCAGCACCCCTGCCGGCGACGTTTTGGAAGTGCAGGCCATCAAAAGCGTCTTCGGCTCCCATGCCCGTCGTCTCGCCGTCTCCTCCACCAAGTCCATGACTGGCCATCTGCTCGGCGCGGCGGGCGCCGTCGAGGCCATCGCCACCGTGCTTGCCTTGCAGTCGGGCATCCTGCCGCCGACGATGAACCTCGAAACCCCCGACCCCGAGTGCGACCTGGATTTCATCCCCAATAAGGCCCGCGAGCAGCAAGTGGACATCGCCGTCTCTAACTCCTTCGGTTTCGGCGGCCACAACGCCACCCTCGTTTTCAAGCGCTGGTCCGGCGAGTAGCGCCTCTGGCTGTTTCTCTGTAGGGGCGCCGCTTGCCGCACCCTCCTACCCCTAGTGACCACGGCAAGCCGGGGCCGATGTCGCTATGATTTGCAAAGCCTTTCTCCTCGCCCTCACCGCGTTCCTGCTCCTGTCCTGCGTCGTGACCGCAAAAGCGGAGGAGACGCAAATCCAGTACCTCTCCGGCCATGACAAGGATGATACAATCCCCTGGGACTTCTACTGCACGGCAGGCAGCCACGCGAACCAGTGGACTCAGATCAAAGTGCCCTCAAATTGGGAGCTCCAAGGGTTCGGTAGGTTCACCTACCAGACCGGCCCGCCCGCGGGCGAAGCGCAGGTCGAGGGGCGCTATAGGCGGACGTTCCAGGTGCCTGCCACCTGGTCAGCCAAGCGTGTCTTTCTAACGTTCGAAGGCGTCATGACCGACACGCAGGTGTTGGTCAACGGTCAGTCGGCGGGGCCGATGCATCAGGGCGGCTTCTATCGCTTCCAGTATGAGGTCACCAAACTGGTCAAGTTCGGCCAGGAAAACCTACTGGAAGTGACCGTGGATGAGGAATCTGCCAACGCCTCGACCAACAACGCCGAGCGCCGGGCCGATTACTGGAATTATGCCGGCATCTACCGGCCTGTCCTGCTGGAAGCGGTCCCGACTGCCTTCATCCAGCGTACCGCCATCAACGCGAAGGCCGACG
>JANLUQ010000256.1:0-2416 GCA_031363565.1 Armatimonadota bacterium
GCCTCGGAGAAAGACGTCGCCTCGGCCCGCGCGGCGACCCTAGGGTTGCAGTTTGTGGATCTCGGCAAGACGCAGATTGATCCGGCGGCTATCAAGGCCGTCCCCGAGCACATCGCCAAACGCTATAACATACTCCCGATCAAGCGTGACAACTCCGTTACGCCTAACCGCTTGATGGTCGCCATCGGCGATGTCAAGACCGGCGCGGTCGGCCTGGACGACGTCAAATTGGTCTCGCGCTGCAAGATCACCTCGGTGCTTGCGACCAAAAGCGAGATCGAAGAGGCCATCATCCGCGCCTACAACGGCAACTTCGCCAATGGGAACGGCAACCGTCCCGGCACCGGCCCTCTGGGCAGCAACGGCATCGGCGGCGTCCCGGCCGTCATCAAGAACCAGGGTGATCAGACTCCGGCAATCGTCATGGAAGGGCCGACCGGCCTGACGAACCGGGCCGACCTCCAGATCACCGAGACCGGCCCCAGCGAGCTGGAGCAGGCGATCAAAGGCGAGATCACCGAATTGGGCGGAGCGGGGCTGGACGACGACGACGCCGCGCTCGAAAGTATTTCGGAAGAAGCGCCGATCATCCGCATCGCCCACGCCATCATGATGCAGGCCATCCGCGAGAAAGCCTCGGATATCCATGTTGAGCCGGGCATCAAGGGCGTCCGCATCCGGTATCGCATTGACGGCGTCCTGAACGAGACGATGACCGTGCCGAAGCATATCCAGGCCGCCCTGATCTCGCGCTTCAAGATCATGGCCGAGCTGAACATCGCCGAGCGGCGCGTGCCGCAGGACGGACGCATCCCCGTCCGACATGAGGGCAAAGACTATGACATGCGCGTCTCGTGTCTGCCCACCATGTTCGGCGAAAAGATCGTCATGCGTATCCTGGACAAGACCAGTGTCCTGCTCGGCCTGAACAAACTCGGCTTCACGCCGGAAGTGCAGTCCAAGCTCGAAGAGATCGTGGCCCAGCCGAACGGCATGTTCCTGACGACTGGCCCGACCGGTTCGGGCAAGACGACGACGCTCTACTCGGTCCTGCACAAGATCAACTCGGTCGAGAAGAATATCATCACGGTTGAGGACCCGGTCGAGTACCAGTTGTCGGGCGTCTCGCAGGTGCAGATCAACAAAAAGGCCGGCCTGACCTTCGCGACAGCGCTGCGCTCGTTCCTGCGGCAAGACCCGGACATCATCATGGTCGGCGAGATGCGCGACCTCGAAACCGCGCAGATCGCAGTCGAGGCATCCCTGACGGGCCACCTTGTCCTATCCACGCTGCACACTAATGACGCCCCTTCCGCCGTCATGCGCCTTGCCGACATGGGCATCGAGACCTACCTGATTGCGGCTACCGTGCAGGCCATCATGGCCCAGCGGCTCTGCCGCAAGGTCTGCAATAACTGCAAGTCGCCGTACCAGGTGCCCGGCAGCTTCCTCGCCAAATTCGGCTACAAGAACGAAGACCCGAACGCGATGGTCACGCTCTATGAGGGCAAGGGCTGCGAAGAATGCCGCTTCAAAGGGTACAAGGGACGTGTGGGCCTATACGAGCTGATGACGATGAATGAGGAGATCGCAGAACTCGTCGTCCGCCGCGCCCCGGTTGCCGACATCCGCGAAGCCGCAAAGGCGAACGGGATGCTGGAACTGCGCGAGGACGGCCTGCTGAAGATCCTGGAAGGCATGACGAGTCCAGACGAAGTCATGCGCGTTGTCTTCACCGCCGGTTTCTAGTGATTAGACTTGCCCCCCGGCTCCGAGAGGAATCGGGGGGCCTTATGGTTTACGAAAGGCAGTACCCTCATGGCAGAACCGGTAAGGATACCCACCTCGCCGCCGGCCGCCCCGCCGCCGGGTGGTCAGACGAACCCACCAGCCGTGCCGCAGTTTCAGCCGCGCCCGGTCGCCAAGCAGCAAAAGAAGTCCATCCAGGATCTGCATCTGGATGAGCTGCTGGACCTCGTCCACGCGACGAAGGGGTCGTCCGACCTGCATCTCGCCCAAGGCATTCCCCCGGTCATCCGGGCGGACGGTGCGCTGGAGCCGACCCCTTACGAGAACATGAGCGCGCTGGACATTCAGCAGATGATGTATGCCATCCTCACGGATGAGCAGATCCAGAAGTTCGAGAGCAACTGGGAGCTTGACTTTTCCTATGCCCTCGGCAAGAAGGCGCGGTTTCGGGTCAACATCTTCAAGGATAAGGGCAGCGTCGCCGCCTCGCTGCGCTTGATTCCCACCAAGATCCCCAGCCTGGAAGATATGGGGATGCCGCCTATCCTGGAGAAGCTGACCCATACCCGGCGCGGCCTGATCCTGGTCACCGGCCCAACCGGTTCGGGCAAGTCCACGACCCTGGCAGCCATGGTCAACCATATCAACGTCAACCGCTCTGAGCACA
>JANLUQ010000257.1:0-4785 GCA_031363565.1 Armatimonadota bacterium
GATGAGCCTCGTCGGGCCGCGCCCCGCGCTCCCTAAAGAGACCGAAGCCTATACATCCCGCCAGCGGCAGCGCCTGATCGGCCTGCCGGGCGTCACCGGCTTATGGCAGGTCTCGGGCCGCGCCAGCCTCAGCTTCGAGCACAGCATCGAGCTGGACCTCTTCTATATCGAGCACCAGTCTATCGTCCTGTATTTCCGTATCCTGCTGATGACTATTCCCGCCGTACTGCGCGCAGAGGGGGCTTATTGACCGTCCGTGGAAGATCCTACCCAGAGTATCGTCGTCGTCAGCACGTCTATTCCGTGCTATAATAAACAAGCACTTATACGAGGATACCCCCTGTTCGAGTGACAGACACGAACATGGGCCGGGGTGAGGAACCCTTGTTCCCACGCCGACAATGGCAGCGAAAGCCAGGAGAAACAGCAGCAGATGTACCGGCGTACCCCTATCTTTTTCCGTATCGTAGACTCATTCTTTCGGCATCAACTTCTTTTTTGGAGTGCCCTGCTGATTGTCAGCAGTCTGACGATGGCGGCCCTCTATGCGCGCAGCAAGACGTTCCACGCGACAGCCACGACCCAGGTGCAGGCGGAGAGCGTCGCGAGCGTGCTGGGGGCGACTGATACGAACTCCTGGGTCACGCCAGCCCAGAAGCATATTGACCGCTTTAACGACCTGATCAAGCATAACCTGTCGGGCGGCTTCCTGGACACGGCGCTGAAGAACGCCGAGCCCAAGCTCAACCCCCCGATCAATGTGGACCCGCAGGCCGATGACCCGCGCTATGCCATGCTCCAGAAGAACCTCAGCGCCTACGCCGACAGCGCCAACCAGTTTTCTATCAATCTGACCTGGGACAACCCGGACGAGACGAAGAGCATCCTAGATGCGCTTCAAAGCCAGTATATCAAGGAAGTCGGGCTGGACAGCTCCGCCGTCTCCTTGTTGAGCGTCCACTTCCTGAACGTCCAGATCACCGAGTCCGAGAACCGCCTGCGCCGCTCCGAGAAGGCTCTGTCCGACTTCAAAGCCTCCTACGGCGGTCAGTTGTCGGACGCGGAGAGCTATTACAGCAATGAGATCGCCAGCGACAAGTCGGAGCTGGGGACGATGCAGCGTGACACCAATCAGAAGGCGAAAACGGCCCAGGTGCTGAAGCAGCAGCTCGCACAGATGAGGCCGATGAGCATCGCCGAGCAGATGGTCTCCGACCAGTCGCCCTTGCAGGCTGCCATCGCCTCCCTCCTCGCCCGTCGCGACGCCGAGTTGGCCGGCCTGCCCGGTCGACTTCCGATGACGCCCCAGCACCCAGACATCGTTGCTCTGGATGCCCGCATCTCCCAATTGGAACAGAAGCAGAGGGCGGGCGCGAAGGCACCCGAGAACCAGCACAACACGCAGACCAAGATGCAGGACAACCCGGCCTATCAGGGCCTGAAACTCCAGATCGCCGAGGCGGAGATCGCGCGCGACTCGGACCTCCAGGCGATGCAGGACCTGAAGCAGCGCATCACGAAGAATGTGGCTCTGCTCAGCCGGGTCCCGAACGCCCAGCGCCAGCTCGCGGATAAAACGCGCGACTACCAGGACGCCACGGGGCAGTACCAGAAACTGCTGGCGCAGCGCGACGCGGTCCAGCTCCAGGCGAACCTGAACAAACAGACGGCGAGTGACAGCCTCACACCTGCCAGCGTTATCTACGCAATGCCGACGACCGGCAAGACCAAGATGATCGCCATGCTGCTGGGCAGCCTGCTCCTCGGGTGCCTCGTGGGCATCATCCTGGTCGTGCTGAGTGTGTGGTCCGACCACTCGCTGCGCTACGAGGGCGATGCCGAGCGCTTGCTGGGCGTTCCCGTCCTGGCCGCCCTGCCGGAATCCGCCGAACTCCGCATGACCACCGCCCGCCACGCCCTGAGCGGCGCGGGGACGTCCGCGCTGCCCAGCCCTGCGCCTGAAGGAAAATGACGCCATGAACGACAGACTGATTGCCCCCAACTTAGACGACACGGTCCTGGTCTCGGAACGGCAGGGCCGGACCCTGTGCCCGGACGAAATGGCGGCCTTGCTGCGTCAAGCGTGCGAGGCAGCGCCCTCCCTCGGCCTGCGTGGGACGGAAGACTGGGAGGGGCCGGCGACGAACACCGATCCGGCAGAACCCGCCCCGTTCGAGACGACCGTCCTGATGGACCATTCCGACCTGAACCATCCTGACCTGAACCATCCTGACCGGACACTGCGGCCCGAAGAGTTTCCACTTCCCCCCGTGCCTGGCGAGGAGAATGTGCCAGCGCGGTCGGTTTCCCCCGTCATCAACCTGCGTGTGGAAAAGACGCCCGCCGAGTTCAGCCACCTCTACGCCTCTCTATAACGCCAGATCGCCGGCGTCGGCGATGTCACCCTGATCAGCGGCGAGACGCTGGGGGCGGAGCGGCCCTATGTGCTGGGAGTCACGAGCGCGGTGCTAGGGGAGGGGAAGACGACGGTCGCGCTGCATTTGGCGATGACAATCGCGCGGGATACCTTCAAGCGCGTCTGCCTCATTGATATGAGCCTGGGCAAAGGCGATCTGGCGACCCGCCTGGGGGTCCCGGCGCGAGGCGAAGGCGTCGTCCCGGTCCTGGAAGACAGCAACAATGTCGTGCCGACCTTGCAGCTCGCGGGCTGCGACAATCTGGTGATCATCCCGGCGGGCAAGGCGCCAGCCAATGCCGCACGTCTCGCCCGCTCGCCCCGCGTGGCACAGCTCATCATCTCCGCCCGCATGGCCTTCGATGTCGTCATCGTGGATATGCCCGCTGTCGCCTCAGACAATGCGCTCCCGCTGACCCGGCACATGGACGGCCTGCTGGTCGTGGTCCGCGTGGGGGCGACGCCCCGCGATGTGGTCGTGCAGGCGCTCGACGCGCTGGGGCGCGACAAGGTGATCGGCGTCACCCTTAACCGGGTTAAGACGTCCGGGCCGGCTTGGTTCCGCAAGCGGGCTGCGAAAGCGTAATCCGGATGCACCTGCTTTCCTCCATTTCAGTCTTTCCGCTCTTGGTCGCTCTCGCGGGGCTGGCTTCTGCCGGGAGTGTTGCCCTTCTCCTGGTCCTGCTGACTGCCGCCGCCCTTGCGGTCCGGCGCTCTGCGCCGCCGGCCTTGCCCGGCAGGCCGCTGGCCCTCGCCGTGATCGTCCCTGCCCACAATGAGGAGCTGGTGCTTGCGGGTACGCTGGACAGTCTGAGCAAACAGGACTACCCCGCTGAGTGCTTTGAAGTCATCGTCGTCGCCGACAACTGCGCCGACACGACGGCGGCCCTGGCGGGCTCCCATGGGGTGACCGTCTTGGTGCGGACCCACGCGCATGAGCGCGGCAAGGGCTATGCTCTGAACCATGCCATCTCCCATCTGCTTTCTCGGCCCGCGCCGCCCGAAGGCTTTGTGATCGTGGACGCCGACACCTGGGTCGCCCCGGACTTCCTGACGTGCATGAGCGCCCGCCTCCAATCGGGAGGCGGCGCGAATGCCCCTGCCGCCTGGCAGGGGCGTTATGGCGTCCTGAATTTCGGAGAAAGCTGGCGTGCAGGGCTGATGGCGGCCGCCTTCGATCTGGTTAACCATGTCAAGCCGCTGGGACGCGAGGTTTTGAAGCTGAGTGTGGGGCTGAAGGGGAACGGGATGGCCTTCACGCGCGCCGTCGCCGCCGCCCAGCCCTGGGCGGGCGGCAGCCTGACGGAAGACCTGGACTATGGGCTGGAACTCGCCCGGCGGCTCGGCTTGCGGGTCGGCTACGCCCAGGAAGCCCGTGTCCTGGCACAGATGCCGACGGATGCAGCCCAGGCCGGTTCTCAGCGGTCGCGCTGGGAGCGCGGTCGTCTCAAGATGGTGGGGGAGCGCGCCCTGCCACTGCTGTGGGAGGGCCTGCGGGACCGGAACCGTCTGCTGGCCGACATGGGCCTTGACCTCGTGGTGCCGCCTCTGGCCGAACTGACCGCACTGACGCTGGCCTGGTCCGGCCTCGTCGTGCTGGGTGCGGCGGCCCACCTGCTGCCGCACCCAGCCGTGTGGCTTGTTTCCGCCGCACTGACCGGCGTGGGCCTACTCGCCTATATCCTCGGCGGCCTGCGAGTGGCGGGCGCACCGCCGGAAGCTTTCGCGGCTCTGCTCCGGGCCCCCCTGTATGTGGCGTGGAAATTCGCGCTGGCACTCTCGGGGATGGCACGCCGGCGGCGCGGTGCCGGCACGGAAGAGTGGGTGCGGACGGGGCGTGCGCCGCTCGCGCCCGAAGCGCCGACATCCGAATTACAGGCCCCCATCTCGCCGCCAGCCGTGTCAACGTCCGTCATCGCCGCGCCGATTGCCGAGGCCCCAAGCCAATGACCATCATCCTGCCCATCCTTTTCTTTGCCGCCTGCCTCGGCCTGTTTGCCAAACGCATCACCTCCGCACATTGGGTTGCGATGGCCTGCGTCATCTCGCTCGTCATCGCCTACCACTTCTTCAAGCATTAGACCAGAAGCGTCGGCGCGAGCACTGACCCTTCCCTGTTAGGGGAGGGCTAAGATAACAGTACCCCGACCAAATAGGACCGATCAAGAAGCCGTAAGAAAGTGCTGACAAATCTGCATTCGCCTGGCATTACTGATGCTACGCAGTCCCGCCCTGAAGGGCAGATCTGGTGGGCCAACGGCCAACCGGTCTGCGACCGGAAGATTAAGACGGGGATTTTCTCCCGCTTCTCAAGCAAGCCGTAGTCACCGGGGCAGCTTTAATCATCGCCCCCGCCCTTCTTGCTAAGT
>JANLUQ010000273.1:0-1594 GCA_031363565.1 Armatimonadota bacterium
CCTTAGAGTGAACCGAGAACTTAAATGTGGTGGCCTGCTCGAATGGCAGCAAACCGGGGCCTGGGGGATGGGTATTCCTCCTGGCCCCACTTCTTTGTCTTTTTTGGCCCACTTATTTGTGCGGCATCCTGAGCAAACGCCGCCGGCGGCTCGTATCAGAAGACAGTTATGGAAATACTAGACACGGATCAGAACACGGATCAGAACACGGATCATCCCGCCGGGTGGCGGCACGAGGCGATGAACGAGACCCTGCGCGGGTTCGGCTACGCGGAGTATTTGGAAGCCTTGGTGCGCGAGGTACGCCGGGCCATGCCGACGGCGGCGACTCTGGTGCTTTGGCCGGACCGCCCACAGCTCCTGCGGTTCCTGGAGGGGCAGGCCACGGGGCTGCGGAGCCTGCTGCCTGATTCCGCTGAATACTACTCCGAGGCGCGCGGGCGGGCGCACCTTCGGCTCGGGTGGCTGGCGGTCGAGTGGCAGGGAGAGACAGTGGAGGTCGTCCTGACGCCCTCCTCCTCGGAGAGCGAGAACGTCATCTGCATCGGGCGCAGCGCGGACGTCCTGCGGCGCTTCGGGCAGGAACTCATCGCCTACACCACCCGGCCGGCGGGGCGTTGCCTCCGCTATTCGCAGGGGTGGGAGAACGCGCCGGACATGGACGCCGAGATCGGCAAAGTCACTTGGGATGACATCGTCTTACCCGCTGCGACTCTGGTCCGAATCCGTGAGGCCGTCGAGGGATTCTACCATCACCGGGAAGCGTTCACCGCCCTGGGCTTCGCCTGGAAGCGTGGCGTCCTGCTGATCGGACCGCCCGGCACCGGCAAGACGATGGTCTGCAAGGCCGCCGCCGCCGCACTGCCGGATCTGCCATTCCTCTATGTGCGCGATCTGGACCGGGACTGCAACCGACGTGAGGTGATGCGGACCATCTTCGAGCGTGCCCGCGCGCTCTCGCCCTGCATCCTCGCTCTAGAGGACATGGATGGGTTCGTCAACGACCAGAACCGGACGGTCTTCCTGAATGAGTTGGACGGCTTCGGGAGCAATAACGGCCTGCTCGTCATCGCCTCCTCCAACCACCCCGGCAAGATAGACGAGGCCCTGCTGAAGCGGCCCTCGCGCTTCGACCGCGTCTTCCACATCGGCCTGCCGGGTTTGGAGGAGCGGGCCGAGTACGGCCGCCGCCTGCTGGCGCGCTCCGCCCTCGCCCCGCGCCTGTCGCCGGCCCTGGACGAGGAAATGCTGGCGCAGGATGTGGCGGCGCGGACGGAGGGCTTCACGCCCGCTTATCTGAAGGAGGCGTTCCTGTCCGCCGCCTTGCAGCAGGCCCAGGAGGGTGTGACGCTGCTGAATGCCCCCTTCGCCGCCGCCGTGCTGCTTCAGGTGGACGAGCTGAAGGCACACCTCCGGCGCATGGACGATCCCGAGGCACTGGCCGAGATGTCGGCGACCAGCGGTACGCTTGGCTTCCGGCACTGAGGTCTGGTCCGGCACTGAGGTCTGGTACAATGATCGGGACATGACCGATCTTAAACTCACTTTCCTGGGCACCGGGGCCGGCTCGCCGAGTCTGGCGCGCAATGTCAGC
>JANLUQ010000291.1:0-6318 GCA_031363565.1 Armatimonadota bacterium
CCGTGGTCTACATGCCCGATCGTCCCGATGTTGACGTGGGGCTTCGTACGATCAAACTTCGCTTTTGCCATAGATTTGCTCCAATTACGTTATCATGTGGCCCTTCCGTTTTCGGGAAGGGCCTAAAGGTCGTTAGCTCTGCTGGCGGACCAGGGTTTTGCCGGCCGACTTGGCCATCAGCTCTTCCGCGACATTGCGCGGCACCTCGGCATAGTGCGACGGCTCCATGGTCGAGGAGGCGCGGCCTTGGCTCATCGAGCGCAGGCTCGTGACATAGCCGAACATCTCGGCCAGCGGCACTTTGGCCTTGATGACCATTGTCCCGCCGTGGCTGTTCTCCTGGCCCTCGATCATTCCGCGCCGGGAGTTCAGGTCGCCGACGACGCTGCCCAGGAACTGGTCCGGGGTGACGACTTCGACGGCCATGATTGGCTCTTTGATGACCGGTGTCGCCTTGCGGGCAGCTTCCTTGAAAGTCATCGAGGCGGCCATCTTGAAGGCCATTTCCGAGGAGTCTACTTCGTGGAATGAGCCATCCGTGACGGATACCTTGATGTCCACCATCGGGTAGCCTGCCGACACGCCGACCTCCATGGCCTCTTTGACGCCAGCCTGGATCGGAGCAATGAACTCCTTGGGGATGGAACCGCCAACGGTCTTGTTGACGAACACGAAACCCGAACCCGCCTCCAGCGGCTCCACGACCAGCTCACAGTCGCCGTACTGGCCCTTGCCGCCGGACTGCCTCTTGAAGGGAACGCGAGCTTCGGCCAGCTTCTTGACCGTCTCTTTATAGGCGACCTGCGGCCGGCCCTGGTTGGCTTCCACATTGAACTCACGGCGCATCCGGTCAATGATGATGTCCAGATGCAGCTCGCCCATGCCGGAAAGGATGACCTGGCCGGTCTCCTCATCCGTACGGATACGAAGGGTCGGGTCTTCCGCGCCGAGGCGCTGAAGCGCGCGGCCCATGCTCTCCTGGTCAACCTTGGTCTTCGGCTCGATGGAGACGGAGATAACCGGCTCGGGGAAGGTGATCGTCTCCAGCAGGACTGGCCGCTTTTCATCGGCCAGCGTGTCACCTGTCGTCGAGAGCTGCAAGCCGACAGCGGCAGCAATATCCCCGGCGAAGACCTCATTCACCTCTTCGCGCTTATTGGCATGCATCCGCAGGATGCGCGAGATGCGCTCCCGCTTGCCCTTGTTCACGTTGTAAACATAGGAGCCTTTTGTCAGTGTCCCTGAGTAGACCCGGAAGAATGTCAGGTTGCCGACATGCTGGTCGTTCATCAGTTTGAAGGCAAGCGCAGCGAACGGTGCGTCATCGGACGGTTCGCGCGTCTCTTCTTCTTCCGTATCGGCATTGATCGCATGAACCGCGCCCTTATCAAGGGGCGAGGGCAGGTACTCGATGACGGCATCGAGCAGCGGCTGTACGCCTTTGTTCTTGTAGGCAGAGCCGCAGAGGATGGGAACGATGTTGAGGCTGATTGTCGCCTTGCGGATCGCCGCTTTCAACTCCGCCGCCGTGATCGGCTCTTCCATCAGGAACTTCTCGATCAGTTGATCGTCGGTCTCGGCAACCTTCTCGATCATCTGAGCGCGGTACTTAGCCGCCTGCTCCTGCAAGTTTGCGGGGATGTCCACGACCTCAAAGACCTTACCGTCGTCGCCCTTGTAGACGATCGCCCGGTTCTCGACGAGGTCAATGACGCCGATGAAGTCCTGCTCAGCCCCGATGGGGATTTGCAGGATGACTGCGTTTGCGCCCAAGCGGTCCACGATGGTTCCGACGGCGAAGTAGAAGTCTGCGCCGGTGCGGTCCATCTTGTTGACGAAGCACATGCGAGGGACATGGTACTTGGTCGCCTGGCGCCAGACTGTCTCCGACTGCGGCTGGACCCCGGCTACAGCATCAAACAATGCGACCACACCGTCCAGAACGCGCAGGGACCGCTCGACTTCAACGGTGAAGTCAACGTGGCCCGGCGTGTCAATGATGTTAATGCGATGCGTGCTTTCACGCCCGCCTTCCTTGGCCTTTACCGGATCATTACTCGGCTCCAGGCCCCAGAAACAGGTAGTGGCAGCACTAGTAATCGTAATGCCGCGCTCCTGCTCCTGCTCCATCCAGTCCATCGTCGCCGCACCCTCATGCACTTCGCCAATCTTGTAGGAACGGCCGGTGTAATACAGGATGCGCTCGGTACAAGTGGTCTTACCGGCGTCAATATGGGCGGCAATGCCGATATTGCGAGTTTTGTCCAGACTATATTCGCGTGCCATAATTTGCTGCTTCCACTACCCCCGGGATTGGGGGCCGGGGGGCCTTATTTGCTAGAACCGATAGTGTGCGAAGGCCTTGTTGGCATCCGCCATCTTATGCTTCTCTTCGCGCTGACGCACTGCCGCACCGGTATTGTTGGCGGCATCGGTCAGTTCCGCCGTCAGGCGGTCGATCATCGTTTTGCCATTACGGCGGCGCGCGGCGGACACCAGCCAGCGCAGAGCCAGCGATGTCTTGCGGTCGGCCCGGATTTCCATCGGGACCTGGTAGGTCGCGCCGCCGACGCGGCGGGGCTTCACTTCGACCTGCGGCATGACATTCCGCACAGCCTGCTCGAAGATCTCGATGCCCTTGCGGCCAGTCTTGGACTCGATCCCTTCCATCGCATGATAGAAGATCGACTCCGACAGGCTCTTTTTGCCATCAAGCATCATCCGGTTGACGAACCGGGTCACAAGGCGGTTGTGGTAAACGGGATCGGGCAGGATCACACGTTTCTTAGCAGGTCCTTTACGCGGCATTTCTTGTTCTCCTCGTCCTTATCGCTTTTTGCCGGTCGCGGCGGGTGCGCCTGGCTTGGGCCGCTTGGTGCCATACTTGGAGCGGCTGCTCTTGCGGTCTTTCGTCCCCTGCGTAT
Source organism: Armatimonadota bacterium (assembly GCA_031363565.1). Classification (GTDB taxonomy): domain Bacteria; phylum Armatimonadota; class Armatimonadia; order Armatimonadales; family Capsulimonadaceae; genus JANXMY01. The sequence goes on from JANLUQ010000291.1 coordinate 2,925, forward strand.
CCAGAGTACCACGCACGATGTGGTAGCGGACGCCCGGCAGATCCTTGACACGGCCGCCGCGGATCAGCACGACGCTGTGTTCCTGGAGGTTGTGCCCGATACCCGGGATGTAGGCCGTGACTTCTGTACCGGGGCTTTTTCGGCCCGAGGAGGTTAGGCGCACACGCGCGATCTTGCGAAGGGCCGAGTTCGGCTTCTTCGGCGAAACGGTGCGAACCACAAGGCAGACGCCACGCTTCTGCGGGTTACCCTTCATGGCCGGCGCTTTGCTCTTCTTGAGGGTACGCTTGCGTCCCTTGCGTACTAGTTGGCTGATCGTCGGCATAGCGACTTAGGTCCTTTCGATTTCAATTCTCACCGGCTTCCGCCGCCGGCGTTATAAGCAAGAGGCACAAAAACACCCCGTTTGCCGCAGGGATCACACAGGCGGGGATCACGCAAGGCGGCGGCACGGGGCACGGCGACATCACAAGTGACTGTTGTGTTTCTATTCCAGCTCAGACCCCGGACGGGAACAAGTCCCAACGGATAAAATGAGAAGCTGGCCGATGCCCCCTTGCTCGCGATCTATTCGTGCGCCATACGGCGCATCGAATTTCTCTGAAAACAACCTCCCTATTATACTGCCGCATCGTCCCAATGTCAAGTGTTTGGATGGTGAGTACGAAAAATCTTCCCGCCCAGCAGAAGAGGTGCAATGGAGGCGGAGGCATTGTCTTCCCATAACTTACAGTAACTTCACCCTGCGGACACTGAAAGGACAGTTCGGCATCACGGCAGCCGATGCCGATGACCTGTTCGCCGAAATGCCGTCCCTTCCCGCGAGTGACTTCTTTCGGACCTTGCTCAAGCGCCGCCTGCCTCTTGTGAGCGGTCTCGGGTCGGGCAAAATTCGCGCTGAAATGATCATTGCCCCGCTGCTTGTCGAGCTGCGGGAGCAGAGAGACCACCGCTCCATCACTGCCCCCATGCCGGCAGTCGCGAGGCCAAGCGGGAAGACCTGACGGCGGGGGTAGCGCGGTGCATCGCGGAGATGTGTGCCACCGCTCTCTTCAACACGCACGACGGCGAGCTGCGCGAGACGATCTATGGGACCTGTGACCAGCGGCACCAATGAGCATCCTGCGCCACATGACACTCTGACAGTAGACACAAAGAAGCCCCCACAGCCGTTTGAGTGGCTGCGGGGGCTTTGTGAGGTTAGATCGCCGACTCGGCCTCGCTGTCAATCGTCGGCTCGTCCACGCCGCCGACAAGCTGCTCACGCTCGGCCATCAGTGACAGGCTCTCGCCCGCCGTGCCGGTGGCCTCGCGGATCACCGCCAGGTCCTCGTCGTCTAGGTCTCGGTCCAGGGTCGCCGTGCCATTGCCGTTCGTCCGACTTGCACCGACCTGGGCGTACCGGCCCGCCGAGTCGATGCCTTCCAGCTTCGGCTCCAGGTTGCGGTACTGCGGCAAGCCCGTCCCGGCCGGGATGAGGCGCCCGATGATGACGTTCTCCTTCAGGCCGATCAGCGAGTCCTTCTTGCCGCGCACGGCGGCTTCGGTCAGCACGCGCGTGGTCTTCTGGAACGAGGCCGCCGACAGGAACGAGTCGGTCGCAAGGCTCGCCTCGGTGATACCAAGCAGCAGCCAATCCGCCGTTGATTCGGTGCCCGGCGGGTCCATCTCGCTGACGCGCTTGTTGGAGTCAATGAACTCGAACTTGTCCACCATCTGGCCTGGCAGGAACTCCGAGTCGCCGGCGTTCTTGATGCGGCGCTTCCGCAGCATCTGCCGTGCGATGACCTCGATGTGCTTGTCGTTGATGTCCACGCCCTGCGACTTATACACGGCCTGGATCTCGCGGACGACGTAGTTCTGCACGCCCCGGATGCCCTGGAGGTCGAGCACCTTCTGCGGATCGAGCGGGCCTTCCGTCAGGCGGTCTCCCGCTTCGACGATGTCTCCCTGCTTCACCTGAAGCTGGCCGCGGTAGGGAACCAGGATGGCTTTGCGGATCTTGATCTCGGTGATCCCGACTTCCTTGATCTTCTTGATGTGCTTGTCGGTGATCTCGGTCCCTGCCGTCAAGGTCTCCGGGATCTCCGTCGCGCGCTTGGCCGCCGAGGGCGTCATGCCTTCGGTGTCCGCGTGCGGCCCTAGATAGAGATCTTCGGCCAGCGTCTCCCCGCTCAGGGCGGTGCCCGTCGTCTCCTCTATAACATACGGCGTGTGGATGATGACGCGCCGCAGGCCCTTCTGCTCGATCTCCGCCACAATCCCCGCGAACTCGGTGACGATGGCCTGCCCCTTCGGCTTGCGTGCCTCGAACAGTTCGACGACCCGCAGCAGGCCGCCGACTTGGTCTTCCAGCACCTTCAGGACGGCCTGGACGGCGCGGACGCGCTCACGGTCAACGCCGGTCGCGGTCGTTGCCTGTGTCTCTTCGTTCGGCTCCAGCGAGACAAGGCCACGCGAGATGTCGTTATGCAGCTCTTTTAGAGCCTCCTGCTTCCGGGCGCGGACATTCGCAACACCCGTCAACTGCTTCTGCGCGATACCGCCCGAGTGGAAGGTACGCATCGTAAGCTGTGTCCCCGGCTCCCCGATGGACTGGGCGGCGATGATGCCCACAGCGACGCCTGGCTCGACCAGCTTGGAGTTCGCAAGGTCCAGCCCATAGCAGCGCGCACAGATGCCCATACGAAGCTCGCAGGTGAACGGGCTGCGGACGCCGATGCGCTTCAGCTTCGCGCCGAACTCAATCTCTTTCGAGAGGTCCTGCGTGATCAGCTCGCCCTTAGCGACGACTGTCTCGCCAGCCTTGGAATGTCCCTCTGGGTAGAGGATGTCCTCCAGGGCGAAGCGGCCATAGATCCGCAGGTTCAGCGGCTCGACCACCTCATTGCCATCCCGGATCTCCTCCTGGTAGATGCCAAGCTCGGTCCCGCAGTCGTCAGCGCGAACGATGACCTCCTGCGAAACGTCCACCAAGCGCCGGGTCAGGTAGCCGGCGTCTGCCGTCCGCAGGGCGGTGTCGGCCAGCCCCTTACGGGCGCCGTGTGTCGAGACGAAGTATTCCAGTACGCTCAGGCCCTCATGGAAGTTGGACTTCACCGGAAGGTCCTCGATCATGTTGCCGAACGGATCGGACATGACGCCGCGCATCCCCGAGAGCTGTGTGATCTGGCCCCGCGTGCCGCGCGCATTGGAGTCGGTGAACATGAAGATCGGGTTGGTCGGCTTGATCGTCTCGAAGATCGCCTCGCCGACATCCTTGGCCGCCTTCTGCCACTGCTCCAGGACCCGCTCCTTGCGCTCGCCGCCCGTGATCAGGCCGCGCTGGTAGTTCTTGTTCAGGTCGCGCACCGACTTCTCGGTTCGCTCCAGAATCTGGTTGCGCGCCTCGGGC
>JANLUQ010000294.1:0-5017 GCA_031363565.1 Armatimonadota bacterium
AGATGTAGCGCTTCATCTTCGGGTTCCAGCGGCGCGTCTGGTGGCCGAAGTGGACACCTGCTTCGAGCAGGTCCTTCATAGCGAGAATTGACAAATCGTAGCTCCTTCGTGTTGTGTGCGTCCCCGCCGTTCATCCACGACTGCGACTCCTCGGCAAAGAGAGAGCACGCGCAGACATGTCCAGGCGGGTGAGGATTTGGGAATTTCCGTCGGAAGAGTATACCATAAATCGGCGGTCAGTTTCAACCGGCTTGACATGTCTGCATTCCGCGTGACATAATGGAGAAGTGGCGGCTTGAGAAGCGTATAGGGCAGGCGTTTAGGGAACGGTGTCCGAGTTGGTCGAAGGAGCACGATTGGAAATCGTGTAATGGGGACCTCTCCATTCGTGGGTTCGAATCCCACCCGTTCCGCCACCCCGCTCGCCTTCTTGTTCGTCTTCTTCCAGGCCCCACCGGCCGAGGTAGCCGCCATGCCCAGCAACGACGTAATCACGCAGCTTTCTACGGTTGCCGCCAAGCGGCTGGGAGGTAATCTGCGCCTCCTTGCTCTCTACGGCTCGGCTGCCGACCGCCCGCAGGAGGCCCACGACCTGGACTTTCTGCTGGTCGTGGATGCCGTCGAGAACTGCGTCACCCATGCCACCCGTGACTGCCGCGCGATCTTCCCACAGGTCCAGTTCTTCGTCCTTTCTGCCGACGAATTCGCCGCTCTGCCCAGCTTTTACCGCTTCCAATTGGCCTTCGCACACAAGCTGAACGGTGATCTTTCGCTGCCCCTGCCGACGCGGGAGGACGCCGTGGATTCGATCACGCACGGCTATACCGACACGCTTCGCACCCTGCGCCAGCAGTTCAAGCGCCGCGAATGGGCGATGGCCGATGACTGGGCGCGGCAGGTCTGGTGGAACCTGAAAAGCTTCAAGTACGCGACGCTCGACGTCTGCTGGCTGCTGCGCCGGGAGCGCCCGACCGACCCCAGCCGCGCGGCCCTCATCCTCGAAGCGGAAGGGCTGTCGAGCGCCGCCCGTGCGCTGACCGAGTGGCCCGAGCTGGAGCCGCTGGCCCAGCGACTCCTGCGTGACCCGCTCTCCTGGGTGCTGCACTGGGAGCCGCTGATCGCCGCCGCCTATGCCGAGGTCCGTCCCTACCTGCGAGGGAAATAGTCTTCTATGCCCAGACGCCTCCGTTTCTCACCGGAATCCCCCGCTGTGCGCCGTGGGCGCTGGCTGCGCCCCCTTCTGCTGGCTTTGGCCGTGCCGCCCTGCGCTCTCGGCCTGGTCTGCCTTCTGATGGCCTACAAGATCTATGCCAGCAACCAGGCCGAAGAGCGTCTGGCAGCGTTCCCGATCCCCCGAACCAACCAGCGCCTGCTTGTGTTCGCCCCACACCCCGATGATGAGACGTTGGGCGCGGCGGGCTTGATGCGCCAGGCGCGGCTGCGCCGCGACGATGTGCGCGTCGTGATCCTGACAAACGGGGACGGCTTCCGCATCAGCGCGGCGCAGGAGTTCCGCGAGGTCGTTGTTTCCCCGCAGGACTTCGTCCGCTACGCTTATCTGCGCCAGGGGGAGGCCCGCACTGCCCTAGGGGTCCTTGGCATCCCCGCCGACCACGTTCACTTCCTCGGTTACCCCGACCGGGGCCTGATGCCTATGTGGACCAGCCATTGGTCGCCCGATGCGCCAGTCGCATCGGCCTACACGCGCACCGACCACAACCCATACAACAATGCCGCCACTTTGAACGGCCCGTACTGTGGGGCGGCGCTTCTGAGCGACATCAAGCGGCAAATGCTGGCCGAGCGTCCGACCGATATCTATGTGACACATCCCGGCGATGACCACCCGGACCACGCCGCTGCCAGCGTCTTCGTCCGTACCGCCCTGGAACAGCTCCGCACATCGGGGGTGCCATGGGCAAAGTCCGCCCGGCTGCACTACTACCTCGTCCACAAGGGGGACTGGCCGACCCCGCAGGGGCTTTACGAGGACGCCGCCCTGCTGCCGCCTGGCCCGATGGCCGCGCTGGATACGCGCTGGGCTGCTCTGCCGCTGACCACGCGCGACATCCAGAAGAAATACGCTGCCATCAAGCGCTACCGCAGCCAGGTGGATGCCTCCAGTCGGTTCCTATTCTCCTTCGCCCGCCGGAACGAGCTGTTCGGGACTGTGGGTAACGAAGGGGCCGCGCCGGGTCTAGTCCAAGTCCCCGACGGCCGCTTTCAGATGGACGGCGATCCGAAGGATTGGGCCGGCTTGACACCGATCGCTCTTGACCCCACCGGGGACAGCGTGATGCGCGCCTTCCAGGCCAGCGGCGATGTCGTCCGCCTATTCGCCTGCCGCGACAGCAGGCTCCTCTATGTTCGTCTGGACACCGCCCGCCCGATCTCCCCGCAGGTCGCCTACACCCTGACGCTTCGCCCCATCGTGATCGGCGCGGCGCAGCCGGATGCCCAGGTCTTGACCATCATGCCGCGCGCGATGGGACAGCGTTTGCCCCTGCCCGGTGTTCCCGGCGGGACCTATGCCTGGCACGGCAGCCTCCTGGAAGCCGCTCTGCCCCTGGCAAGCGTCGCCCTCGTCCATCCCCAACTGGATCAGACGCTGTATGTCATGGCCCAGACCCGTTTCGCCGACCTGGAAATAGATCGCACCGGCTTCCGCCCCGTCGCCTGCGGCCCGACGCCGCCCGCGCTCACGGCGCGGCGACCGTGACGCTCCTGGCGATGCGCCCTCGCTCGTCCCGGACGCGGACAATCAGCGGCCCGCGACCTGCTGGCACGAATAGGCTGAATGGGTGATGTGTCTGCCGCGTCGCGCCCCCGCGCGTGATTTCCAAAGTCGGATGCAGACTGTATGTCGAAACCGCCGCGCTCAGACTCCCCAGATATCTGCTCGGCATCTTACTTGCCACAACCTGATAGCGGTATGGCGGTACGTCCCCGAAGCGGCTCAGGAAGTAGGGATCGGCGACCGCCGACCGGAACGCTGCCAGCGCGCCGCTCCCCGGCGGCAGCGAATAATCGTTCAGCCGCCGCCCTTCCTGGGCCAGTTCCAGATTGTTGCGTGTGAACCAGCAGAACATCTTTAGGCGCGGGTAGCGGATCTTGATTGCACCCAGCAGATCGAAAATCCGCGCGGCGGCGTAGTCGTCGGCGCTCCGGCCCTCCACTCGCGAGCGGCGCGAAACCCCACACTCGGTCAGGCAAAGCGGCTTGCGGGCGGCATACTTCGCATAAAACGGCGCAATGAACGAGGCCGGCCCATCCTGCCACGCCGGCCGGCTCAGAGTGTCGTCGTAGTACCTCACAAGGTACAGGCTGATACCGACCCAATCCACCACATCATCGCCAGGATAATACAGGTCCAGATTGTAGGTCGGCACCGCCCCCGGTGCCCAGACCAGGGCGACATTCGAGGCATGCCGATTGATGACCGCATGGACCAGCCGGAATGCGCGCCGGTACGCCGCCGGGTCTCGTCCCCAGGGCGTCCAGTTTCCGTTCATCTCCCCGCCGAAGCGCAGGAAAACCGGCGTCTGGCAGTCCGCCGCGTCCTGTGCCCACCGATTCAGGTACGCATCATCACGCACGGCACGGATGTTTCTCGGCTCCCACGCGATCTGAATTGCCCGTCCCGCCCGTGCCTGGCGCCGCGCCCATTCCCTCGGAAACGACGCCCCATAGGGGCTATAGTCATAGCATACGGCCAGAGGCCGCCGGATGCGCCGCGAAAACTCATCCGCATCGTTCCGACCCACATAATCGTCCAGCGCCCCCAGATAACATCCCGCGACGGGTTCTAGTTTGGCAAGTTTTTGGCCCGGAATCTGTACACTCGCTGTCACTGCCAGCGCCACATCCGTCTTAAGCCGCAAGGCCCGCCGGTGCTGAACATCCGCCCCCTGCGGGTCTCCCGTTCGCCGCCGGATCGCTGCTTCCTGCTCATACGCTGTGGCGGCGTCTTCGTACTGCGCCGCCCGTTCCCTGGCTTCTCCCCACGTGCGAGCATCGGCGGCAGTGCGGAAGTGGGGAACGGTCTGCGCGTGGAGGGTCAGAGGAAGTGCGAAGAGGAAGAAGAGGAAAATCATGTAGGGGCAGTGCTCGCTGCGCCCTCTTCTCCCAATCTTGATCCATCTCCCCCAGAATTGGGGGCGGGGGGGCCATCCTGCTTTCACTTAGGTGCCCCCCGCATCTCCTCAACCATCTTCTCCACCTCCGTCACCGGCGCGAGGCAGACCGTGCCGATACAAACGGTCGCATACGGCCGTCCATCCTTGTCGGCAGGAAGCCCGCGCTTCGCTGCCGCCTCGGCATCCAGCGTCTCGACCGTCTTGCCCGGCGCGATTTGGCCCCACGCGGCCCGCTGCAAGAGCCGCGTCCGCTCGTCATTCCGGTCGCCGATGATCGTGACGTGCAGGCCTGGCGCGCGGGCGGCATCCACGGCGCGGGCATAGGAGGAGGCGAAGTAGCCCGTCTTGGCGTACTCGCTTGCGAATAGCCGTAGCGCCCGCCCGGCTGCCTGCTTGTACTTGGCGTCTTCCGTGAACCCGGACAGGCGGATGAGTGCCAGCGCAGCGTCGGCATTGTCACCGATCTCTTTCTTGGGCCTGGCGAGGTCGCCGATGGCCTCCGTGCTGAGGACACTGTCAACAAAGCCGTCGTCCATGTCTACCAAAGTGCAGATGATGCCGAGGGCCAAATGCTCGGCATTGTAGGTGTAAACTCCATCACCTGTGGCCTCATACAAATCAAGCGCCGCATGAATAGCCGCGCTCTGGTCCGTAAGAAGCCCGCTCGGCTCTTGTCCCATGCCATTGACATGGCAGTGAGCCAACCCAATGCCGTAGTCATTGGGTGGTAAGTTCTTCGTCATCGGGCAACTAAAGGCATACGCTTTACTTGCCGCCTCCAAAACATCTTCCTCGCCCGTTGCCTTGTACCGCGCCACCAGCGCGGACACCATCAGCGCGTTCCAGCCGGTGTAAACAGTGCGGTCAATGAACGGCGTCGG
>JANLUQ010000339.1:0-3982 GCA_031363565.1 Armatimonadota bacterium
GCTGGCCGTGTCGAAACCCAGGCCGAACAGGAAGCCGACGAAATACATCTGCCAGGAGTGACGGACCATTTTCAGGACAGGCTTGAAGAGTCGCCCGAGCAGGCCGCGCTGGTCCAGCATATCGCCCATGTGCTGGTCCTCGACATTCTCGCCGCGCCGGATGGCGCGAATGGTCTTGAAGAGGTTCCACAGCACGACGAGGTTGATGAATCCGATGACATAGAGGAACAGGCCCGATACGAGGGTGCCGACGATGCCGCCGATGCCCTGCCACTGCGGCATGTGCCTCTGCACATAGGCGGTGGAGAGGGCCAGGGCAGCGCACAAAGAGATGACGATGGTGGAATGGCCAAGGGAGAAGAAGAGGCCAACTCCGACGGGGCGCTTGCCCTCCTGCATCAGCTTCCGGGTAGTGTTGTCAATGGCGGAGATATGGTCGGCATCCACGGCGTGGCGCAGCCCGAAGCTGTAGGCTAGCCAGCCGGTCGCCGCGAGGAACAGGAACTTGCCGGAGAGACTCCAGACGAGGAGCCAGAGAAGGATGTTGGCCGCCACCAGAAGTGTCAGGACAACGGCGATTTTGGTTTTGGTATTAGTGTCGGCGAGAAGAGACTTGCTGAACATGGGTGAGTTATCGGTTCTAAACGCCCTGCGTTACGGCGCGGATGACCAGCATGATGCCGATCAGAGTAATGGCCGCTGCACTGGCGACCGGGAGGCGGCGGAGCAGTCCTTCCCCGGCGGGGAAACGCTCGAACAGATGCCGCGTGGACACGACCATCAGCCCGATGACGATGAGCACGGAGGCCAGGCCGATGCTGAAGGCGGTGATGAGCGCCATGCCGTAGGCTACCCGGTGCAGCGCAACAGCGGAGAGCAGCACGACGAGGGCGGAGGGGCAGGGAACGATGCCCCCTGATATTCCCAGAGCCAGCAGGGAGCGCGCGGTGATCGGCCCTTGGGGAATGTCGTGATGGTGGTGAGACCCGAGGCCGTGGGAATGTCCCCCGTCGGCGTCATGCGTATGGCCTTGGTCGGGGCTATGGTCGTGGTCATGTGCATGGCCCTGGTCGTGGCCACGGTTGCTGGCCGCGCCTCTCAGGCGAGACACAAGGAGCCAGGCGCCAACTCCGAAGACGGCCAGGCCGCTGATGGCGCTCAGGATGGGGTAAAGCTTCTCCGGCACGACGTATTTGGACGCGAAAAGTGTCAGAAAGCCCAGCCCAAAGACGCCTAGAGTGTGTGTCACCGTCACGATGATTCCGAGAGCGACCGCATGGCGCGTCGTCCCGCGTGCTCCGACGAGGTAGGCGGCTACCATGGTTTTGCCATGTCCCGGCCCGACTGCGTGGAACGCGCCGAACACGAAGGCGATCAGAAGGCCCAGCAGCATGACGCCTGGGGTCAGGTCACGGCGCGCGATCACCTGCGTGAAGGCGTCTTGCGGCGTGTGGGTGTTGAGGGCTTGCGGCTGCGGAGCGGCGGCTGCGGGCGACGGGGTGGAAATACCGCCAGGCACCACCGTGAAGGTCGCCTCGGTCTGCTGGGGCGGCGCGAGGGTAGGATTGGCCGGGTAGACAGTCAGCTCCCTGCTCATGTCGCTGCCGGATGTGGACGAGTTCTGGACTGCCACACCCGTTCCCGCCGCCGAGACGATCTCTTTCCAGCCAGTGCGCTCGGCATAGTTGTTGTCCCGGTAGGCGATCTGATATGTCGCGCCGGCCGCCGGCAGCGGTGCGGTGAGATCAAGGACGAGCCGCATGGTGTTAAGGCCGCCCGCGCCGGGTCGGAACTCCAGTGTTTCGGGGGTCACGGTCAAAAGAGCAGGCTTCCCATCAATGGTCAGCGCCAGCCCATCGCGGAGAGTAAGCGCCTTGGCGCGCAGGTACGACAGCCGCGCAGCATCAGGAACGGGCGCATTCCCCGAGACGCCCATGGCGTCCCGCTCCGCCACGGTCGGCAGCTCGGCGAAGTCCAGCACATACCGAAGCGTGATCTGGTCCGCCTGTGCCTCGAAGCGGGCATAGTGATTGATGGAGAAGTTGCCCATCGGGTGGGCGGAGGCGGGGCGCATCTGGCTCAAGCAGATCGCGAGGGTCAAAAGAACACCGAAACACAAAGGACGAACCAAACGGCGGAATGTGTCCATGAAAAGCTTTCTGTGGAGTGGTCTCCCGGCAAAGCGGAGACGCATCAATTATAACACAAACCGTATACAAATCAAACACGGCATCAATGTTCATTTATTACGGGCAGTTTACAATCCGGCTCCAAAGCTATCGTCTCCCAAGTCCCAAAGTACGGTTCCGGCACAAATGCGGATATAATGAAAGTATCACTTCACCGAAGGACGAGCAAGATGAGCCACAACGGACACAACCTGGACAACGCGAGCAGATTGCAGAACTGGATCGAGCATGAGCTGAATCATCTGGCGGCGGCAGAGGAGGAGGAAGCCGCTGAGACAGACATACCTGACCGCAGCCTTTCGCTGCGCGTCCCGATCACGACGCACTTGATGCTGTACCGAATCGCCCAGAAGCTGGGACGCAGCAAGACGGCCTGTGCAGAGGAGATCCTCGACATCGCAGTCCGGGATGTGTACAAGCAGATCGAGCTGCCCCGGATTATGGCCGCCGACGTCCAGGAATACGCCGCGCAAACCGAGAAGATGCTGCCGGAGAAGGCTGCGGTCAACTCCTCAAAGAAGAGGTGACCAGAGAAGGGGTAACCGAAGAGGAAGAGGCGCTTAGAAGCCCCCATAAGGATGCTGCGTGACGGCGGGCGCAGACGGGTGGAAGTACGGGTCGAGCACGGCGGCGCGGGCGAAGTACGCGGACGAATGCGTGCGGTTGCCCTGCGCCCCGGCGATGACGCCTGCATGATAGAAGAGCAGGGCGTCCTGAGTCCCGCGCGCCAATGCCTGCTTCATAGCGGAAGCGGCCTGCGGCAAAAGATTGTTCTTGTAGGATGCCCAGGCCAAAGTATCGTAAGCGTAGACATCCTGCCGGACATTCATCTCGCGCTGGGCGAGTTCAAGGGCTTCCTTCAGATGCCGGCCATGGTTGGCGTCGAACATGGCACGGTAGCGGTCATACACCATACTCTGCGCGCGGGAGATCGTTTCCATGGCTTCGATCAGGCGGTATTGGCGCTCGGCATTCGCCTGATCCCCCGAGGCGGCATAGGCGTCGCCGACCAGGGCAACAACTTCGGGGGTCGGCACGATCTGCTCCGCCTTGAGTCCCCAGGAAATTGTGCCGGGCCAGTCCTGACGCCCCGCCGCCAGCCGGGCCAGTCCGGTCAGGGTCTTGTAATCGTGGGGGTAGATACTCAGAGCCTCTAGGTATGACTTTTGAGCGTCATCGGCCCGCCCCATGCGCGCCAGCTCGTCGCCGACGCGCATGTGAAACCAGGCCACGTTCTCGCGTGCCGCGTCCAGGTTGCCGTCCGCTTCGGCCTGCGCCAGCCGCAGGAAGCGGAGTGCTTCGGCGGGCCGGCCGTTGATGTCGAGCAGCCGTGCCTGCAATGCCTGCACGCTGGGGTCGGGCTTGTCGGCGCCCGCGACGATGGGGCGCTGCAAGGCACGCTCGGTGGTGGCATAATCGCCCCGCTCCAGGGCGGCCCCGGCGTACCCATTCAGCGCATCGGGGTCGTCCTGGTACTTCGCCGACGTGACGCGGGCGAGCGCCTCGGCTTGGACGAACTGGTGCTGTGTGAACAGGCTGCGCGCCAGGGCGTCCCAGGCGGGGGCATTGTTGATGGAGCGGATGGCGATGGAGCGTTTGGCCGCCGCCTGGGCGCGTTGGGCGTCGGCGATGTCGCCGGTCTCGCGGCAGCGCTGGAGGTAGGCTCCGGCGAGCTGCGCCCACTCGATGGCCCCGTTCTGCGGGTTCCTTTTGACGCGGCTCTGGTAGAACGCGACCATCTTATAAGTCAGGGCGGGGTCATAGGGCGCGCGCTCGACGGGCGGCGGAGGGCG
>JANLUQ010000353.1:0-21887 GCA_031363565.1 Armatimonadota bacterium
GGCAGGTGTCGTGGGGATGAATCAGCAGATCAACATACTGCGCGAAGCAGGGGTTTTCACGAAAGGGTTTATGCTCAGGTTGCTGCAACATTTTGTCTAAGTCGGTTCGTCGAACGGCTACCACTACCGCTTCACGGTCGGATACTAGGATTGCCCTGTTCCCCGGATTGAAATCCGGGTCTTCGACAGAGCGAATATCCGCCTACGCGGACAGAAGAAAAAGAGCCTGGCTATTCTAGCGTGACGGTGTACCAGCAGGAGCAAGACGTTCTCTATGCGATTCGGTGCAATTTTGTCTTATCTCTGTTAGATATTCCGCAGAATAAAATTTGGCCTGGAGATTCCGCAAGATGTTGTGTTATTGCTATCCAAGTAGGCACCACATCTATGGGGGCAAAATTGTTCCACGGAATATCTAAGATACAAGCTAGAAGATAGAAGATGGCAGCACCTTGTACAGAGGCTGTACATCCTATGAGTCCACATGCGTCTGGAGGAACTTGGTGTTGAGGTCGCCTTTGCGGAAGAGGGCGTTGGCGAGTATCTTCTTGTGATATTCCAGGTCGGTCTTGATGCCGCTGATCTCGACTTCATCGAGGGCGCGCTGCATGCGGTTGATGGCGGCGTCGCGGGTGTCGTCCCAGACGATGATCTTGGCAAGCATGGAGTCGTAGTAGGGGGGGACTTCATAGCCGGCATAGACGTGAGTGTCTATGCGGACGCCGAGGCCGCCGGGGAGGCGCAGGGAGGTGATGCGGCCCGCGCTGGGGGCGAAGTCGCGGGCGGGGTCGCGGGCGGTCAGGCGGACCTCGATGGAGTGGCCGTGCCACTGGACGTCGCGCTGGCCGAAGGAGAGTTTTTCGCCCTGGGCGATCTTGATCTGCCACTTGACGAGGTCCACGCCGGTGACCATTTCGGTGATGGGGTGCTCGATCTGGAGGCGGGTGTTCATCTCCATAAAGTAGAAATGGCCGTCGGGGGCGACGATGAACTCGACGGTGCCGGCGCTGGTATAGCCGGCGGCTTTGGCGGCCTTGACGGCGGCCTCACAGATGCGCCGGCGGACATGGGGGTCGAGATGGGGGGCGGGGGCCTCTTCGACCATCTTCTGGTAGCGCTGGGTCTGGAGGGAGCAGTCGCGTTCGCCGAGGTGGAGGACGGTGCCATGCTCATCGGCGAGGATCTGGACCTCGATATGCCGAAAAGTCTCGATGAACCTCTCGATGTAGACATCGGCATTGCCGAAGGAGGACTCGGCCTCGACCTGGGCCGTCTTGAGGATCTTGGGGAACTCCTCCTCGTTCTGGACGACGCGGATGCCGCGCCCACCGCCCCCGCCGGCGGCCTTGATCATGACGGGGAAGCCGATCTTGGCAGCGACTTTGGCGGCTTCCAGGGGGTCACGGAGGGCGGTGTTGGTGCCGGGAACGATGGGGACGCCGGCCTTTTCCATGGTCGCGCGGGCGGCGATCTTATCGCCCATCATCTCGATGGCGCGAACGGGCGGGCCGATGTATTTCAGCCCGATGGCGTCGCAGGTCTCGGCGAACGAGGCGACTTCAGCCAGGAAGCCGATGCCGGGGTGGACGGCATCGCAGCCGGTGATGACGGCGGCGCTGAGGATATTGGGCGTGTTAAGGTAGGAGCCTTTACGCTCGGGCGGTCCGATACAGACGGCCTCATCGGCAAGGCGAACGTGGAGGGAGTCGGCATCGGCTTGGGAGTAGACGGCGACGGTGGGGATCTTCATTTCGCGGGCGGCGCGGATGACGCGGACGGCGATGTCGCCCCGGTTGGCGATCAGGATTTTTTTGAACATAATGTTGAAGACCGGCAGAGGACAGGGTCAGAATGCGGCCTCGCGGCGGCGAGGGTCTACTCGCTTCCATCCCCCGCGCTGCCGGCGGGGACGCTGCCGCCGGTGGGTGGGAGGGTGACCCCGCCCGGCCCGCGCACGGGGCCGCCGGCGGCGGCGGGTGCAGGCTGGGAGGCAGGGCTGCCGAGGACGAGGGGCGCATTAGGGGCGAGCGGCGGCACGGGTGCGGCAGGTCCCGCGCCCAGAACGATGGGCGGGGCACCGGGGGCGGCACGACCGCCGCCGATGTCGGAAACGGCGCCGGTGGCGGGATCGAGCTGGAACTGACAGCCGGGGGCATGGATAACATCATCGCCGATGCTGCCGGCTTTCTTCAGATCGTCGAAGGTCTGCGGCGGGCGCTCATTGTGGTCCTGTTTGTAAAGTGTCGAAGCCATGTTGAGCTGCGAGACATACTCGCTGCATGCCGTGTTGTAAGCTTTTTGCTCGGCGGCGGGGGCGCCGTTGTGGGAGCCGGCCTGGGGCTTGAGGATCTTGGAATAGTACCAGGCGGAGAGGATGGCGACGATCACCAGCGAGACGAGAAGCCCGACCAGGGACCATTGACCGCGCCGGCTGGCGTTTCGACGTGTGGGGCTTTCCGGGCGCAGGGCAAACATGGGCGTATTCCTTCAAAGGGTCAGCTTAGAGAGGTGGGGCGGCGAGCCGGAAGAGCGGCTGGCCATAGTCCACGGGTGCGCCGTCCTCGACCAGCACATCGGTGACGCGCCCGCTCTGCTCTGCGACCACATCGTTCATCAGCTTCATGGACTCGATATAGCCGATGACCTGACCGGGGCGGACGTCGGCGGCATAGGGCAGGGGCGGGACGGCATGGTGGAAGATACCGACCATCGGCGCGAGAAGCTGCCGCGCTTCCTCAGGCACGATTTCCGGTGTCGTATCCGGCGCTCCGGCGGGCGGTGCTCCAGCGGCGGCGGGCAGAGGGGGGGCAGCGACGAGGGGCCTGCGGACGCATACGCGCCGCCCATCCTGCTCCACGGTGATCTCGGAGACGGGGTATTCGCCCATCAGCGTCACGATCTGTTCGACAAGGTCCAGGTTCATAGGACGAGATGATACCCGAAAAGAGAGGTACAAGAAAAGAGGAACGCAAGAAAAGAGGGGCGCGACGAATCGCGCCCCCGTGTCTCCCGGCAGGTCCGAGATTTTCAGCTAGATTTTTAGCTTGAAGCAGAAGAACTCGATCGCCCGCATGACCTGGGACAAAAGGACGACGCCCAGGGCGAAGACGAACACCCAGGCGATCAGGGCATAGGCGCTGTTGTGCAGGGCGGGGATACCGGATGGGTCGGCTCCGAACGAGAACCGGCGGGTCAGGTCATCCAGGCCGAGCATGAGTTTGTTGACCACTGCGTTGAGGACAGGGAACTGCCAGATCAGAAGGCCGGGTACGGCAATGAGGGCGACGACGGTGAGGGCCTTGTGCTTCTGCCGCTGATGCTCATTGTAGATGATGCAGTTGCGGCAGCGCTCGCGCTTGGCTTCGGGGGACAGATGCTTGCGCGGGCCGGTCAGGGTCTGGCTTTGGTGGGCGCGGGCCATCTGGTCCTTCCAGTCAGGGGCGATCATGGCCTGGAGGACGATGCGCTCCTCGCACATGCAGCCCTCCTTGTACCACCAGCACGGGCCTCTTCGCTTGATGTGAATGGGGCATTTGGCGCGGATGTGGTCGCGGCAGTACGGCCCTTCCCAGCATCGGCCCAGGAAGATTTGACGCTGCTTGGACTTGGGCTGTGTCTTGGTGCCGGCCCCATACTTGGCATTCGCGCGCTGGATGGCGGCGAGGTCGGCGGCGGCGGCCACACGCCGGACCAGCTCGACGATGGTCCAAACCGCGCCGGGTACGGCAAAGAGCCAGGCGAGGAGCTGGAGGTCGCCGAGGACGGTGGTGCTGGCGGTGCTGGCGGTGATTTTCCGCACTGGATAGATCTGGTTCGCCAGAAAGGACGGCCCGGCATAGAACAGGGCGGCTGTGCCCAGCAGCCAGTAGCCGATGCCTTCCACCTGCGCGCAGGCGGTCAGGAGGGCGGCAAGCGTCAGGAGGCTCGAGACTTGGAGCAGATGGAAGACGAGTGTGATGTTGTCGAGCTGCTGTGTCCGGCGGGCGAGGTTCAGCACGCCCATCGCCTGATGCGACCATGCGCCACTAAGTAGTCCCCAGAACAGGTACAATGTAAGCAGGATGCTGACAAGCGCGGCAGGGCCGAGGATGCGGCGCGCGAAGTCATCGAGTTTGGGCGTCCCGGTCCCCTTTCCCTTGCGGGTCGGGCGGCGGGCGGCGGGCAGGGGTGCTTCGGTTAGGTCAATACGTTCGGACATGGGCGTTATCCTTGCCGGCCTTGGACGCCCGGCTTGCTATTTGACGCGCTCCAAATACTGGTCACTGCGGGTATCTATCTTGATCTTGTCGCCCATCTTGACGAAGAACGGGACGGTGACGACCGCGCCGGTCTCGACTGTCGCGGGCTTGCCACCGCCCGAGGCCGTGTCGCCCTTCTCACTGCCCGCCGTTTCGGTCACGACAAGCTCGACGAAGGAAGGCACCTCGATGCCGATGATGGCGTCTTTGTGGGTCATCACGCTCAGGTCCATGGTCTCCTTAAGGTACTTGACGCCGTTCCCGATCTGCTCCTTGCTGACGCTCGACTGCTCGAAGGTCTCGGGGTCCATCAGGAAATACTCGGTCCCATCGTTGTAAAGGTACTGCATGGGCCGGCGCTCCAGGAACGCCTGTTCCATGCGCTCACCCGCGCGCCAGGTTTTGTCAACGGAGCGCCCGTTCTTGATGTTCTTCAAGGTCGAGCGAACGAAGGCCCCGCCCTTGCCGGGCTTGACGTGCTGGAACTCGGTGATGGTGTAAATGTCCCCATCCATGACGATAGAGATGCCGTTACGAAATTCGCTGGTGTCCATAGCAGAAACAAAAACTCCTACGCTGATTAGTTACGAAAAAAGCCTAAAGAAAGTTCGGAGAAAGTTCAGAGAAAGTTCGGAAGTCGCAGCACAGAGTGTGGAACAATGTCGCTGACATAAAATCTCTAGATGTGAAATTAACACTAGGATTATAGCATATCGGCGGCGCTTTGACAATCAAGGTCGTGCCCGGCAGCTCGCGCCCTCAGAAGGAAACACGATGCATACACGAGGATTGACCAAACGCAGGATACTTTTCGCACTGACACTCACGGCGCTTGCGTCAGCGGCCTGGCCCGGCACAGCCATCGCTTCCCCACTCCCGAAGAGCGACTTCTTTCTTTCACGGCCCGTATCGCAGCCTGCTCCCCGGACGCACGGCGCTCGTTCGGGCGCCGCCTGGTCTTCGGTCATCGTCCAGTGGAAGGGGGCGCGGACGGCGTCTTTGGGGCGCCGGCTGCGGGCCTTGGGAGTGCGTGAGGACCGGCCGCTGCCGCTGATCGGCGCAGACGCCCTGCGGCTGCCGACAAAGAACCTGGCGCGTTTGGCCGCTCTGCCGTTCGTCAAGCACCTCTCCGCCGACCTGACCTGCCGCAAGAGCGACGAGTATTCGGTGGGCGCCTCGGGCGCGGATGTCGCGTTCGCCATGGGCGGTCTGACGGGCGCGGGCGTGACCATCGCGGTCCTGGACAGTGGAATTCAGTCGGCGCGGGCGGACATCCAGGGCCGCACAGTCGCCGCCGCGAACTTCGCGGGGGGGGCGGGCACAGCGAGTGACACGACGGACGATGTGTGCGGGCATGGCACCCATGTCGCCGGGATCATCGCGGGCAATGGGACGGCTTCCACTGGGACAGCCTTCTTTCACACCTTTTACGGCATCGCGCGTCAGGCAAACCTGGTCAATGTGCGCGTCCTCGACGGGACCGGACAGGGGACCGTCAGCAGTGTCATCCAGGGCATTGGGTGGACGGTCGCGCACAAGTCGGACTACGGAATTCGCATCCTCAACCTCTCGCTCGGGCATCCAGTCGGCGAGAGATGCGCGACCGACCCGCTCTGCCTCGCCGTCGAGGCGGCCTGGAAGAGCGGCCTCGTGGTCGTCTGCGCGGCGGGCAATGGGGGCCGCGCCCATGCGGCGACTGTCCTAGATGCGGCCAACGAGGGCTGGGGGACGGCTTACGGCTCCATCCAGTCGCCGGCCAATGACCCATACGTCATCACGGTGGGGGCGATGAAGTCAACCGACGGCATCCGCGCCCATGACCGGATCGCCACCTACTCCAGCCGCGGACCCTCACGCCTGGACTTCGTCCTGAAGCCCGACCTCGTCGCGCCCGGCAACCGGATCATCTCGGTCAACGCCAACGGCAGCGCCTTGGAGAGCAACTTCGGCCCGGTGGATGCCGTGGGGCTGCCCGAGTACAGCACCTTGACAAGCGCGCCTGCCGACACCTACCTGCGCCTCTCGGGGACCTCGATGGCTGCCCCCGTGGTTTCCGGCGGGGCGGCCCTGCTGCTCCAAGCCGACTCGACGCTCACGCCGGACACGGTCAAGGCACGTCTTATGGCCAGTGCGGATAAGACCGGCTACGGCCCTTGGGGCTGGGGCGGCAATGACCCCTGCACCTATGGCGCGGGCCGCCTGAATATCCCGGCTGCCCTGCAATGTACCCTGGTCGCCGCCCAGCCCGCCCTCAGCCCGTCGCTTACGCGTAACTCGTGGGGAATGGTCTTCGTGAACGCGCAAACGCTGCTGGCAGGCAGGGCGGGCCTCTGGGGGACCGGCCTGACGGATCTAGGCAGCCTCTGGGGACCGGCGCTGTCTCCGTATGGGGCGGGCGGCAGCTCCATCCTCTGGGGCGAGTCGCTGGCAAACCAGGGTGTTTGGGACGATTCCATCCTCTGGGGCGAGAGCTGGAGCGGCGCGGACCTCTCTTCCACGGTGCTGATCGGTGACCCGGACGCCCTGAGCTACGGCCCATTGAGCTTCATGCGGCCTTAGTTTCCCGCTCCCTGAAGGAGACGCCCCAATGCAGGCCCTGCCGCGTGACGCGAGATTTTTGATCTGCTTTCTCTGTTTCCTTGGTGTCGCCGCCGCGCTGGCTGCGTTGTGCCTGCCGGCCCCCGTCGAGGCCGGGCCAACCTGGGAGATGGTGCTGTTCCTGGCCCTCAGCGTCCTCTCGGGCCGGACGAAGGTGCGGCTGATGCCGCGCGGGGCGGCCGAGGACATCGGCTCTTTGTCGCTTTCTTTCGCGCTGATCTTCGCCACGCTGCTCCGGTTCGGACCCGGCCCCGCCATGCTGGCGGGCGGCCTGAGCACGCTCTCTTTCTGCCTCTACCCCAAGCGTCAGGCGGCGCATCAGATCGCCTTCAATCTCGGGGTGATCTCGGTCTCCACGTTCGTCGCCGGTCGGGTCTTCCTCTGGGTCAGCGGCGGGACGTTCGCGACCGGGCTGCTGCCGCTGTTCACCGCCGTGATGGTCTCCTGCCTTTCCTATTTCCTGATTAACAGCCTCGGGGTGGCCTCCATCATCGCCCTATCCACGGGCAAAAATCTGGCGCGCATCTGGCGTGATTCGTTTTTATGGACCGCACCCAGCTACTTCGCCGCGGCCAGCGCGGGCACACTGGCGATCCTCCTGCTCGGCGCTCAGGTCGGGACGGTGCTTTTGTTTGTCACCCCGGTGGCTGCCCTCACCTACCTTGCCTATGCGCTGTCGCGGCGGCGGGCGGAGGAGAACCAGCAGCGCATCCAGGAGCTTCAGCGGCATGAAGCGCAGCTTGCCGAGGACCTGCGGCACGAGCACCAGATCGCCGAGGCGCTCCAGTGGTCTCTGCTGTCTGCGCCTGCCGAGGACGCCTTCCCCGGCCTGCGCGTCCACACCGAGTACGAGCCGGCCTGGAAAGAGGCCTTGATCGGCGGCGATTTCTACGATGTGCTCGCCCTGGGCGATGGCCGGGTGGCCCTAGTGGTCGGCGATGTCACCGGCAAAGGGCTGGCGGCGGCGACCCACATGGCAGAAGTCAAGTATGCCCTGCGGGCGATTCTGCACGAGCATCCCGAGCCGGCGCGGGCACTGGGACGACTGAACCGGTTTCTGACGCAGGCGCAGCCTGCCAGGATCGGGCAGCCGCTGGTCGCGGTCGCCCTGGCCGTCTTGGATGCCCGGACGGGCGAGGCGTCCGTGGCCTCCGCGGGGGCGGAGTACCCGCTGCTGCTGCGCGCAAGCGGCGCGGCGGAAGAGATCCGGGCGGGGGGAATGCTTTTGGGGACTTTGGGGGACGCCGAGTATGAGGCGCAGACTCTGTATCTGGCACCAGGCGACTCCCTGCTGCTGGTGACGGACGGGCTGACCGAGGCGCGTCACGGGCGCGAGTTCTTCGGCTATGAGGGCCTGACGCGGGCCGCGCAGCGGGCGCAGGCGGCGGATGCGGACCGGATCGGCCAGGCGATCATCGCGGATGCCAAGCAGTTCACCGGCGGCGCTCTGCACGACGATGTCTGCCTGCTGGTGGTGCGGCGCGAGCCGGAGGCGGCCCGCATCCTGCCGGGCGCGGTCGTTTACTCGACCGGGGAGCGTGTCGCGTATGCCGTCTCGGCGCGGCTCTAGCAATCTATTGGAGTGTGTGCAGAAAGGAAGTCGGGCGACTGAAACCGCCGGTTCCGAGTTTTTAGACACACAAGGTAGGGCTTCCGGGGCCGTTGTCAGACACAGGGCGTGGGCGGCCAGATATATGTACGCCGGCGGCGGGGACCGCACAAAAATCGGCTGGGCTCGCGAAATTATTCTCGGCGGCAAGGAATGTCTGTAGTGTTTGGTTAATCCTGCAAGCAGTCGCGGGGACCACCCGTGCTGACTATTCTCGCAGAGGAGGCACCATCTTGTCCGATATTCCCCCCACCCCGACCGACGTTTTGACCGCCGCCGAACTGGTCTCCACGCGGTTCCGGCAAATTCATCTGGACTTCCATACGTCGCCCGAGATCCCCGATGTCGGTCGAGACTTCGATGCAGACATGTTCGGGGACACCTTGGCCGAGGCGCGCGTCAATTGGGTGACGCTGTTCGGCAAGTGCCACCATGGGATGAGCTACTACCCGACGAAAGCGGGCGTCATGCACCCGAGCCTGAAGTTCGACCTGCTGGGGGCGCAGATCGAGGCGTGCAAGCGGCGCGGGATCGCGGCCCCGGTCTATTTGTCGGTGCGTGTGGACCAGCACATCGGGCTGACGCGGCCCGAGTTGATCTGCCGGCTGGAAGATGGGAAGCTGTGGGGGCCGAGCGCCCATCAGGCATCATGGTATCAGGTCTGCCTGAACAACACGGAGTATGTGGACTACTTGGCGGCGCAGACCGAGGAAGTCCTTTCGAATTATGATGCGGACGGCATCTTTTACGATATGTGCTACTACCCGCCGGACCCTGGCTGCTTCTGCGAGAAGTGCCTGGCGCGGCTGGAGAAGTCGGGGCACGCGCGCACTGATGCGGGGGCGCACCGGCAGCAGACGTGGGAGATCATGCGCGAGTACACGACGCGGCTGGCGAAGCTGTGTTCTCAGCTCAAGCCCAATGCGACGACGTTCTTCAATGCCCGGATCACCCCGAACGTCCACCGCGAGCTGGACGTGCTGACGCAGCTCGAGATCGAGTCGCTGACGACGGGCGGCTGGGGGTATCTGTTCTTCCCGACCTGGTCCCGGCTGGTCCGTACCTACCCGCGTCCGGTCCAGGGCATGACGGCGCGGTTCCACAAGTCCTGGGCGGACTTCGGCGGGCTGAAGACCGTGCCGCAGCTAGACTACGAGGCGGCGACCATCACGGCGGCGGGCGGCGTGGTCAACATCGGCGATCAGCTGCACCCGCGCGGGACACTGGACAAGGGCGCATACCAGGTGATCGGCGAGGTCTTCCGCCGAGTCGAGGCGATGGAGCCATACTGCCTGGGGGCAACGCCATTAGCAGATATCGCCGTGCTGCTGCTGCCCGAGGCGGCTTCGGGCGACCAGACGCACGCGGGCGGCATGACTATCGCCGCCATCGGCCACTCCTTCGAGGGCGCGGCGGCGACGCTGGCGGCTCTGAAGCAGCAGTGGAACGGGGAGACGCCGGACCGGGACAACCTGAGGCATTATAAGCTGGTCATCATCCCGGACAGCGGCGTCCTGGAAGACGACATGCGCGCGAAACTGGATGCATTCCGGGCAGGCGGCGGGTCCGTGCTGTTCTCGCACGAGGCGACTTTGGCGGGCGGGGCATTCGCGCTGCCGGACGCGCCCGTCGAGTATCTGGAAACTTGTCCGTACACGCCCTCCTATATGAAGCTGGGGGACATGCTGGGCGCGGGCGAGCCGGACACGGAGTTCGTCAATTACCAGCCTGGCTCGTATGTCAAGCCC
Organism: Armatimonadota bacterium; assembly: GCA_031363565.1. Lineage (GTDB taxonomy): Bacteria > Armatimonadota > Armatimonadia > Armatimonadales > Capsulimonadaceae > JANXMY01. The sequence continues at coordinate 10,194 of JANLUQ010000353.1, forward strand.
ATCGGCGGGGCCGAGGCATTGGGCGAGGTCTGGCAGCCCTACTTCAACCGGACGCCGGGGCACTTCTCGTCACACGCCCAGACGCCGGTGGACAAGCCGACGGGCCACCCGGTCGCCGTCCTATCCGCCGACCGCAGAACAGCCTATGTCTACGCCGCCTTATTCCGAGGCTACCGCGAGGACGGGTTTTATCTGTATAAGAACATGGCGCGGCGGCTGCTCGACGTGCTGCTGCCGGACCCTTTGGTGCGGCCTGGGGCGAATGTGCCCGCCGCCCTAGAGATCGCCGTTCTGCGTCAGGATGCCGAGCGCAGGCTGGTGGTCCACCTGGTCAATTTCCAGCCGCAGCGGCGGACGGCAGCGAACGAGTTCATCGAGGACGCCGTGCCGCTGCGCGACGTGTCGTTCGCCCTGCGGACCGAATCAGCCCCGGCCCGCGTCTTCCTGGCGCCGTCGGGGGAGGACCTGCCGTTCCGGCAGACGGGCCGCTACTGCCATGTCACGGTGCCAACCGTGCTGACCGCACAGGCGGTCGTATTTGAGGACGCGAGATAATCGAGGAGGAGAAACAATGGTCGAGCATTTGGTCCTGTTCCAGTGGAAGGCCGATGCCTCTGCGGAGGCGATCACGCGGGTGATGGACGAACTACGCGCACTCCAAAGTCAGATTCCGGGCATCCGGGACATGACCTCCGGCACGAACTTCAGCGCGCGTTCTCAGGGATATACCCACGCGCTGGTCGTCCGCTTCGAGGATCGGGCCGCTTTGGAGGCTTACGGCCCGCACCCGGCGCATCAGCGGGTGGTGCAGGAGTTCATCGGCCCGATCCGGGTCGAAACCCTGGTGGTGGATTACGAGGTGGAATGACGCGCATTGAAGGTGCCGAAGCTCTTGCCGCGCGTCTACTGGCTGCTGCCGCGCGATCTGCCAGTCGCGGGCGCTGACATCGTTAGCGGCGGCCGCCCCCAGCACATGGCCCAGAGCCTGGTTGGGGCGGAGGAAAGTCGGGAGCAGGATGTCGCGGCGGCTCCGATTGGCGTCCAGGACATGCCGGGCGGCAGATTGACAGGGGCCTTCATCGGAAACGTCCAGGTGCAGGAATTCGGCTAGGCCGCCCCCTCCCCGATCCCCGAGGCGGCCCCGGTAAAGAATTAGCCCAGCCCTGCGCTGATTTATTAGAGGCTGTGGGCAGGACGCCCGCAGCCTCTCGTGTTTCAGTTATTGCCTCAAAGCAGCGAAAAACCAATGATTTAATTACGCTTTGCATTACGCACTGCATGATACTATCTCCGCAGACACAATCCATCCAAAGGACAGTTCACCGCGGAGGACACGATCATGCAGAACACAACCATTGCCGCCCCATCAGGGAGGGGCACACATCCAGGGATTCCTTTGAGCCTGGACATCCATTCCGGGGAAGCGCCACTCGCCACGTCTCCCCCTACACGGCGCCCGGCCCCTCGATCCACCATCTTCCGCACCCCACTTTCTTATCTCCTGTCCGGGACCTTCCTGAGCCTGCTGCCGATCGGTCTGCGCGAGCAGCCCGGTTTCGCCGAGGCCCAAACGGGCGGAGACGACCGGCGCGGAGGCGGTCGAAGCGACCTTCCAGTCCAACATCAACGCGATTTCCCTGACCCCTGAGGACATGTTTTGTGGTTGCGACATTTAAGCGCTAATCGGTAAGTCTCCCAAGTTCGGCATGGATCGTACAGTGTAGATATCTGCCTTGCTGCCACCATCCGTATCCGTCTGATTGCCCGTCGCGTCCCGGCCTCGCCGCCCACGCCACAAGGCAGTCAGAAGCACCATTTCCACTCTGACAAATCTGACAAAGTTCTTTTGGAGGAACTATGAAAAAACTACTGAAGTGCCTCTCTTCCCGCCTGACCAGCGCCCTTTCGCTGGCCATCTGCCTCGGCGGTTCAGCCCTAGTGCTGACCACCTTCGCTCGCCCCGCCGCCGCCGACCCGTTCGCCCCGCAGCCCCAGACCGTCACCGACGACTCCACTCGAGTGTCCGGCGCCGCCGTCCAGACACGGGCGAAAGTGCTTCCCAACGGCCAAGTCACCGAAGGCACGCGCGCCGACTGTGATAAGGAGCGTGGGAAGGCTCGCTACCTCTACATCTGGGCCGGAGATCAGGCGCGCACCGCCCCGGATTTTGTGTCGGTCATTGATTTCGATGAGGACTCGAAGTACTACGGGCGCGTCCTCAGGACCGTGTCAGGTCCCACCAGCAACAACGAGGCGCATCACATGCACCTCTCTGCCGATGGAAACACTCTGGGCTGCGGCGGCCTCCTGAGCCTGCTCCAGGGCCAGGACGGCATCTTCTTCTTCGATGTCTCTAGGCCCACTTATCCTGTCTTCCTCAAGTCCGTGTCCGCGCCGCTCTCGGCAGTCACGGACGACTTCTACCCGCTCGCCGAGGGCGGCTTCCTGGTGACCCAGATGGGTTCCAATACGGGGGGGGCGCCGGGGCGGGTCGCGGAGTTCGACGCCGACCTCAATCTGGTCAAAGAGTGGCCGAAGACGCCGCCTGCCGACGGCTTCAACCCGCACGGGATTTCCGTCCGCCCGGAAATCAACCTCATGGTGACGAGTGACTTCCTTAACCCCGTGACGACGCTGAATGTCTGGTCCGGCGACGTGGAGCTGCGCGCATCCGTCCGCGTCTGGGATTTCAAGAAGAGGACCATCGTCCGCACGATCCCCGTCACCGGCGGACACGGGACCATGGACGTCAAACTCATCCCGGGCGATCCTCAGCGCCGCGCTTACGTCTGCGGCACGTTTGATGGACACATCCACCTGATAAATACGGTCACCGGCACCTCGCAGCCTGTCTTCGACGCCGCCGATGTGAACCCCGGCAGCTCCTTTGTTTCGCCGCAGTTGATTCAGATGCCCGCCAGCGGAGATCGCCTGATCTTCAGCCTGTTCCAGACCGGACAGATTGTTATGCTCGATGTCTCGGACCGAGCGCACCCGAAGATCCTCAGCGTGGTGGAACTCGGAGCCGGGGCCGGCCCGCACGACATAGACCTCACCGAGGATGGCAAACGACTGGTGGTAACCGACTATTTCTTAAACGAGGATGACTTCGGAAAGGTGCATCTTGAAGGCGACCACAAGGTCCATGTGATCAAGGTCGGGCGGAACAAGCTGGAACTGGACCGCCGCTTCAACCTGGACTTCAACACGGCGTTTGCCCGTCCGGCCCGCCCGCATGGAATCGCCACCAAGTAGAGAGGTCTGGTGACTCAAAGGAGCGCAGCAGAGCACACCCGCCGAGGATATAGGAGGATGAGGATTATAGTCTGCTGCGCCGCGAAATCCAACAAATGCTCGATGTAGTTCGGCACCCGGCCCTCTTTTTTAACGGGCCGGGTGTTCCTTCGCATCTGCTGGAAACGCCTGCACTGGCGTGTAAACCGGTGAGAGGTATGCCCGCCACGCGGCGGGCGTGATAAGTCACAAAGGGGGGCGCGAAGTCAAGGAGGAGCGTCCGTGACTGAGCCTGAGAGAAAGGCGCCCAGCGCCGGGTCCATCTTGGGTGAGGCCAACGCTGCATTCCGTCAGGTATGGCGGGCCACTGCGCCCGTAATCCGTTCGTCATGTCTGCATCACCTATCTGCATCACCTAAAGGAAAGAGTCACTATATTATGTCCACCACGATTGAATCGGACGCGCCGCCGCGCCCGCATGTCATGTTTATCGCCCCCGGCGAGGGAACGGAATACCCCGTCCTGGGCCACATCAACCTCTGTTTATTGTCCAAGGAGCAGACGGGCGGCGTGTTCTCGCTGTTCCACGGCACCATCCCGCCTGGCGGCGGGCCGCCGCCGCATATCCATGGCCGTGAGGACGAGACATTCTATGTCCTGAGCGGGCGCTTCGAGTTCCAGGACGGCGACTGCCACGTCATGGTCCAGCCCGGCGCCTGCGTCCATGCCCCTAAAGGCACCCTGCACACCTTCCGCAACATCGGCTCCACATTGGGCACGCTCCTGGTAGTCATCACGCCGGGCGGCTTCGAGCAGTTCTTCGCCGAGATGAGCGGCCTGCCTCCCGGCCCCCCAGACATGGCGCGGCTGCTGGAAATCGCGTCCCGGCACCAGATCCGGTATGCCGCGCCGCCGCCGGACTAGCTCGCCATCGCCAGAGGGATCGGTGCCCCCTTGTGGGCCGCCTCGTCGCACGGGGTCGTTCCGCGCGGCCTCGGCCCCGGGCCGGGCGACCTCATCCTAAAAGCGGTCGCGCTCGACCGGCGTCCGGCCCACATCCACGATGAGGTTGACCAGTGGGGGCCGCGTCAGGACCTACCATTCGGCGATGGTGCCGTCGGCGGTGCGCCAGATCGGGTTGCGCCAGCGGTGGCCGACGGCGGCCATTTCGCGGACTTTGGCCTCGTTGACCTCGATGCCCAGGCCCGGCCCGACCAGCCGGGGGACATAGCCGGCCTCATAGTGGAAGACGGAGGGGTCGGCGAGGTAGTCCAGCAGATCGGACCCCTGGTTGTAGTGGATGCCTAGACTTTGCTCCTGGATGAAGGCGTTGGGGGTGCAGAAGTCAAGCTGCAAGGCGGCGGCCAGGGAGATCGGACCAAGCGGGCAGTGCGGGGCGACGGCAACATCATAAGCCTCGGCCATTGCGGCGATCTTGCGGGTCTCCCAGATGCCCCCGGCGTGGCTGAGGTCCGGCTGGATGATGTCTACGGTCCCAGCGGCCAGCACGGATTTGAAGTCCCAGCGCGTGTACATCCGCTCGCCGGTGGCGATGGGGATGACTGTGTGGCGGGCGATCTCGGCCAGCGCGTCGTTGTTCTCGGCAAGCACCGGCTCCTCGAAGAACATCGGCGCAAATGGCTCCAGGGCCTTCACCAGCATCTTCGCCATACTCTTATGAACGCGCCCATGGAAGTCAATGCCGATGCCGATAGCCGGGCCGACGGCCTCGCGCACGGAGGCCAGCCGGGCGACGGCCTCATTGATCTTGACCGTCGAATCGATCCATTCCAGAGCGCCCGTAGCATTCATCTTGAGCGCGGTATAGCCCGAGGCCACTAGGGAGCGGGCGGATGCGGCGGCATCGGCGGGGTCATCGCCGCCGATCCAGGCGTAGACGCGCATTTTGTCACGGACGGGACCGCCGAGCAGGTCATAGATGGGGACGCCGAGCCGCCGACCTTTGAGGTCCCAAAGCGCCTGCTCGATGCCCGAAATCGCACTCGTCAGAACAGGACCACCCCGATAGAAGCCGCCCCGGTAAAGGGTCTGCCACAGGTCCTCGATGTGGTTTGCATCCTTGCCGACAAGCGAATCGCCCATCTCCTCGACGGCGGCGCGGACGGTTTCGGCGCGACCCTCGACGATCGGCTCCCCCCACCCTGCCCGGCCGTCCTCGGTGGTGATCTTCAGGAACAGCCAGCGGGGCGGAACAGCGAACAGCTCAAGGCTGCGGATATGGCTTTCGTTCATTGGTGGTCTGGCCTTTCGATTGGGAGAGAGGCACACGGGGCTGAACCCCCGTGCTGTAATAGAGCGACTCCCCGCCTTCGCGGGCATCAGAGTCGGATCAAGACTCTTCGCCCGCGAAGGCGGGGGCTTGCACTTCTAAAGCACGAGGGTTCAGCCTCGTGGAGTCAAGCGATGACTTCGCCTTTCAGGGCGGCACGGGCCGCCGCAAGTGCTTGGATATGGGCGCGCGCCGTGGCCGTCAGCCCAGCCCAGTCGCGGTCACGCAGGACGGCTTTGCTGACCAGGTTGCCGCCCAGGGCGACGCCAGCGCTGCCAGCCTGGATGTAGGCGGCAAGGTTGTCGAGCGTGACGCCGCCCGTGGGGATGATGCGGAGGAACGGCAGGGGGGCGCGCAGGGCGCGGACATAGGCTGGGCCGAGAGTGTCGGCAGGGAACAGTTTGATGAAGTCCGCGCCGGCCTGGTGGGCGGCCAGGGCCTCGGTCGGCGTGAGGCACCCGCAGGCGATAGGAAGGCCATTTTCGCGGCAGAAGGCGATGGTCCCGGTCTGGAGCGTCGGCGTGACGATGAACTCCGCCCCGGCATCCTGGGCGGCACGGGCATCCTCGGGGCCAAGGATGGTGCCCGCGCCGACGCGCATGACCGGCGAGAACGCGCGGCGAATATGCCCGATGGCGGGCAGGGCGCCGGGCGTGTTCAGGGTGATCTCCATGGCCCGAATGCCGCCCTCAGCCAGTGCTTCCGCAACGCGCATCAGGTCCACTTCGGCGTCGGTACGGACGATGGCGATGAGGCCGATCTCTTCCAGTTCGGCGGCGGTCAGTGTGTCGGTCGGTGTATCGGTCAGTATGTCGGTCATTCTTTCCCCCTCAGCGCCAGGCGGCGCGGCTTTCGCGCGCCAGGACCGCTTCCACGTCGGCCCGCGTGGCGACCAGCATGTCGCCGAGGATGGTGCGCTTGAGCGCCCCGGCGGCAGCGCCCATTCTCAGGGCCTCTTCCAAAGAAGCCCCCCTCAGATATTCCGCCAGGAAGCCGGCGGCAAACGCATCGCCCGAGCCGAAGCGCTCGACGGTCGCCTCAACCGGGATAGCGGGGACGGCGCAGGGACCGTCCGCAGCGCAGCCGACCGCGCCGTCGGCCCCGGCCGTCAGGACGGCGATGGGGACGCCGAACCGGGCGCGCAGGCCGGACGCGCGGGCGGCGTCATCCCCGGCCAGGCCGAAAAGGCGGGCGGCATCATCACGCGCGCAGAAGAGCAGGTCGACGGACGGGATGAGTTGGGCGAGGGCGGCGGCGGCGGCCTCCGGGGACCAGAGTTTGGCCCGGTAGTTGATGTCGAGGGAGACGGTCCGGCCGCGCGCTTTGGCCCGCGCCACGGCATCGGTGACGGCGGCGGCGCAGGACGGGGAAAGTGCGGGCGTGATGCCGCTGACGTGCAGGTGCCGGTGGGTATCAAAGAGGGGGTCAGGCAAGTCGTCGGGTGACAGGAAGGAGGCCGCCGAGTGGGCACGGTCATAGACGACTGCCCCGGCGCGCGGCTCGGTGCCCGCCTCGGCGTAGAACAGGCCGACGCGCTCCTGGGGCGGCGTCCAGACGATATGCGAGAGGTCCACGCCCAGCGCGCGCAGAGCGTCGGCAATCTTGCGGCCTGGCGGGTTATCGGGCAGTCGGCTCACCCAGGAAACGGAGAGGCCCAGGGCGCACAGGGCGGCAGCGACATTCGACTCGCAGCCCGCCACCCAGACATCGAAGGATGCGGCCTGGGCCAGCCGCAGCCTGCCGGGGGGCGACAAGCGCAGCATCGTTTCGCCGAATGTCAGAACGTCCCGGTCAGGCTGGATCATCGAACACCCTCACTTTGCGCTGGTCACTGGCTTGCCCCAGGCCTTTTGCGCCCACACGTCCATGGGGCCATAGTTATCGTTCCAGGTCGTGTACATCGCGCCGACGACGCCGGGCAGGCCCTTGTCACCGGCGATCCATTTTTGGATGCCTGCCCCATTCTCATCACCATCATAATAGCCGGACAAGATCTGCTTCAATCCCAAATCGGCGAAGAACTTGCAGTCTTTGGTCCCCCCGCCGCCGTTCCAGTTCATGATGCCGACGTCTTTGTCCAGGCCCTTCCATGAGCCTTGCAACGACCCGTTCACGAGGAAGAAATGGTCCGTGGCGTTGTGGTACGGGTCGAACATGTCGCTCCAAACCCAGATACCGGCATCGGGGCGGATCGCTCGGATGATGCCTGCCGACTTGTGGATGTTCCAGGCCAGCAGCGCACCGGGCGTCATGTGCATCGCCAAGCAGGAGGCGCATTGGTCCATGACGCGCAGCTCATCGTGCTCCATGAGGAAGGCGGCGGGGTGATAGAGGTCGTTGGCCGACTTGACCTCGGCCCGCCAGTCATCGAAGATCTTCGGCTCGCTGAGGCATTCGGTGATGCGCCCCTCGTAGATGATGACCGGATGGTAATAGCTCACCCGCAGTTTTTGGCCCTCTTTGATGGGCGAGGCGGGAAGGAGGTGAATGACCGGTGGGTCGTGGTAGGCGGCCCAGGGGTGCAGCAAGGGGTCCACGATCTTCGCGTAGTCGCGGCCTTCCTCGTAAACGACGCCGTCCTCGCCGCGCACGGTGACGGGGCAGCCGGGGCGGCGCATGAGGTTGACCAGGCCGACCTCGTCAATGTGAAAATCGTCCCACCAGACCTTGCCGGTCGTGCCGCCCCAGGTTCCCAGGTACAGCAGGCCCTTGGCGTTGTCCAGGCTGTTGAAGGCCAGGTCGTAGTGCTTCCAGTCCTGGGTGGCGTCGCAGTGGAAGGTCTGGTAGCTGATGCTGCTCGACCCGTCGGCAGTCAGCAGTTTGACCTCGGGCGCAAACCCGCCCGCCATGTCCTGCGTCTTCACCCAGAAAGAAACATGATATTGCCGGTGCGGCTGGAGCGCGATCCTCTGCATGACGCGGCAGTGCTGGCCGTCGTTCTTGCCGGGGTTCTCCATGCGGAGGGAGGTCTTGCCGCCGTGCGTGACGGCATGGTCAGCGAACGTCGTGACGCCTTCGCTGTCCTGGAACGACCAGCCGCTGAAGTGGTCGCCGGTCACGTCTTCAAAGTCGCCGTTTGCGACGTGGGTCGGGTTGTCGGCCTGGAAGGACGCCGTACCGCCGTGCGCGACGAATAGGGCATCCTGGACCAGTACACCTTCCTCATAGTTGGGGTCGTGCGCGCCGCCCATGACCATGGCGATCAGGCCCAGTCCATACTTGCGGGCGGCCGACTTGAGCGCCGCCGCCCGAGCGGGCGCGACATTAGAGGAGAAAGCGACTGCGTTATAGCCGTCGGCCTGAGCGCGGGGGAACTGGGCGATGGTGCGGTCCACCTGTTTGGGGTCGCTCATGTCCCGCCAGAAAAAGAGCCAGCGCTTCTGCATGGTCGGGGCAGACACGGCGGCGGCAGGCTTCGCGGCGGCAGGCTTCGCGGCAGCAGATTTGGGGGCAGACTTGGTCGCAGCCCCGGCGCTGCCGCAGAGGAGCGCGGCGATGGAAACGGCGAGAAACGTTTTGATCACGGTAGGGCATTGCAGCATGCGGGGGCTGCTTTCTGGTCCAGACTATTCAGGTTTTTCTGCTGATTTGTCGGCGGGTCTTTTCGCTGGCGACTGAAGTCACGGCAGCAAGTTCACAAAACCCGCCTACGCAGGTTCAGGGCCGGAAAACTCGTGTTTTTGGGTCGGCCTTCTACATATCCAGCTGCACGTCCAGGATGATGCGGGCGGCTTCGCCCAGCCGGGCCGCGGTCTCGGGGCGCAGGAACTTGCGCTGGTCGAGCTGCTGGGGCAGGCCCCGGCGCGTAAAGAAGGAGTGCAGGGCGCGGCGCGGGCTGTCGCTCCCGTTGCACGTCCCGCCGTGCCAGACGTGGGAATTGAAGACGGCGACGGTCCCGGCGGGGGCTAGCAGCAGGACCTCGTCGGGGTGCGGCGCGGACGGGTCGGGCATCACGTCGCCCGGCCCCGTTCCGGCGCGATGCGTGCCGGGGACAAGCCGGGTCGGCCCGTTCGCAGGCGTGAAATCGTCGAGCAGCCAGATCGAGTTGCACACCTCATAGACGCCCGGCGCGGGGGGCAGGCCGCCATCGAGGTGGAGGGCTTGCAGTCCTTCGCCGGGGAGGGCGGCGCGGCTGTTGAGCGAGGACAGCTTCAGGTCGCCGCCCAGGACGTGTGCGACGGCGGCCAGCACGCGCGGGTGCGTGAAGCAGATGGCGAACACCGGGTCCTTGTTGACCAGATCCGAGAGGCGGTCGGCCCCCGCCTCCTGGTGGACCTCTTTACCCGCCTCCGCGCCTTCTTGCAGGGACAGCTCGCGCGTCCGCCGCCGCAGGGCATCCACCTGTTCCATGGTGAGGATGCCGGGCAGCGGCAGGAAGCCGTCACGGTCGAGTTGGTCTTTCTCGGCGGCGGTTAAGGTGTCTTCGCGGACGCCCAGCGTGTCGAGTGCTTCGGTGATGGTCATTTTGGGTCTTTCAGAGATCGCCACGGGTTGAAACCCGAGGCTGACAAAAGCCCAGCGTCCAGGGGACGCAAGAGGGAAGATCGTGCCGCATAGGGGCGGGGTCCCCCCACCCCTCCGCATTCCCCGCCCTTCCTCGCCCGGTTCTGTCCTCACGTCCCCTGGACGGCGGGTTTTGTCAGCCTCGGGTTTCAACCCGTGGCGATTTTGGCTACCGCACCGAGAACTGGTACACCGTCGTCTGGCGGTATGTCTCGCCCGGCTTCAGCTCGGTCGTCGGGAACGCGGGATGGTTCGGCGAGTCGGGGAAGTGCTGGGCTTCCAGGCAGAAGGCCCCACGCGTGGCGTAGAGCTTGCCGCCTTTGCCGCGCAGCTTGCCGTCCAGGAAGTTGCCGGTGTAGAGCTGGACGCCGGGCTGGTCTGTGTATTCGGTCAGGACGCGGCCGGTGCGGGGCGAGTAAGCGCGGGCGGAGAGCCGCAGGCCGCGGCCGTTCAGGACGAAGTTATGGTCGTAGCCCTTGCCGATGATCAGCTGCGGGTTGGGCCGGTTGATGCGCTCGCCGATGGCATGAGGGCGGCGGAAGTCGAAGGGCGTGCCGGCCACAGGGACCAGTGCGCCGGTCGGGATCTGGGTCTTGTCCACAGGGGTGTACCGGGCCGCGTTGATCATCATCCGCGTGTCCAGAACGGTCCCGTTGCCCGCACCGGCGAGGTTGAAGTAGGAGTGGTTGGTGGGGTTGAGGACGGTGTCCTTATCGGTCTTGGCCGTGTAGACGATCCGCAGGGCGTCGTCGTCGGTCCAGGTGTAGAGGACGGTGACATCGAGGTTGCCGGGGTAGCCCTCCTCGCCGTCTTTACTGAGCAGGCTCAGGGCCAGGCTGACGCTGCCCTGATGCTTGATGGGAATGGCGGTCCAGACCTTCTTGTCGAAGCCAACCTTGCCGCCGTGCAGGCTGTTCGGGCCATTGTTGACGAACAGCTTGTGGGTGTCGCCATCGAGTGTGAACTTGCCTTTGGCGATCCGGTTGCCATAGCGTCCGATGAGGGCACCGAAGTACGGGCTGTCCTTTTCATAGCGCGGGATGGAGTCGAAGCCGAGCACGACATCGCCGAGCCGCCCGCGCCGGTCGGGGACATCAATAGACTGCACGATGCCGCCGTAATTGGTGATCTTCACCGATGCCCCGCGCGCATTGGTGAGAGTGTAGAGCGAGACGGATTGGCCGTTCTTGGTCTTGCCGAAGGGCGCTTTGGTGATGCTGTCCGCCGTGGCCGACGCCGCCAGCAGGGCCAGGGCAGTGCCCGCCAGCAGTCCGGCCCGGCCCTGAGTGCGCGCAAATGACTTTATGGTCGTGAATGACTTCATGGTCAAGGAATGTCCTCCTCCAAACAGTGTGCCTTGTTTCAGGCTGCCGCCATGATACCACAACCGCGCGTTTATGGCAAATGGGGCGGGGTGGTCTTGTTCACGGGGCTGAACCCCCGTGCACTAGAAAGGCAATCCCCCGCCTTCGCGGGCGAGGAAAAGGAAGGAAGCGCGGAACGCGGGTAGGAGGAAGGACGGGCGGAGGAGGAAGGGGGCACGCGCAGGTGCGCCCTGGAAAGTGAGGCCGAAGTTCAGGGGTGCCTCCGTCCGCGCGATACGCAGAATGTGGCCCTTGAAGTCTACGGCAGCGCCGCCTTTGGCGGCATGGCGCACGGCCTGCCGC
>JANLUQ010000387.1:0-4651 GCA_031363565.1 Armatimonadota bacterium
ACGGCAGGAGGGCGCGGCAAGCGGCGCCCCTACGGCGCCCCGGGCTTTAATCCTCGCGCCGACGCTGTTTTCAGGTACAATCCCCCCATGGATACCGACCAACCACTGGGCCTGCTTGCCCTCGACCCCTGGCTCGCGCCGTATGCGTACCAACTGCGGCAGCGGCAGGCGCACTACGCGCGGCTGCGCGCGGCCATTGACGCGACGGGAGGCTTGCTGGGGCCGATCAGTTCGGGACACCACTTTTTCGGCTTCACGCGCGGCGACCGGGACGGGCGGGCGGGCGTGTGGTATCGCGAGTGGGCACCGGGGGCGAACGCGGTCGCGCTGACCGGGGACTTCAACGGGTGGAACCGCGCCAGCCATCCGCTGACGCGCGACCTGTGGGGCGTGTGGGAGCGGTTCTTCCCGGACGACGCCGAGGGTGGGGCGCTGACGCACGGCAGCCGGGTCAAAGTACACGTCGTGGCGGAAGGGGTCTGGCGGGACCGTATCCCTGCCTATATTCAGCGCGTGGTGCAGGAAAAGGACGGCGGGGATTTCGCCGCCCAGGTCTGGCTGCCCCCGGTCCCGTTCGAGTTTCAAAACGAAGCGCCTGAGATCAAGGGCGGGCTGCGGATCTATGAGGCGCATGTCGGCATGGCGCGCGAGCAGGGGCGGGTTGGGACCTTCGCCGAGTTCACGCGGGATGTTCTGCCGCGCATCGCCGGGCTGGGGTACAATGCCGTGCAGCTCATGGCCGTCATGGAGCACCCCTACTACGGCTCATTCGGCTACCATGTTTCGTCGTTCTTCGCTGTGTCGTCGCGCTTCGGGACACCCGAAGATCTAAAGCACCTGATCGACACGGCGCATGGGCTGGGCCTATGCGTCCTGCTCGACATCGTGCATAGCCACGCGGTCAAGAATGTCCTGGAAGGGCTGAACCGCTTCGATGGTACGGATTTCCAATACTTCCATGCCGGGGCGCGCGGCCTGCACCCCGCCTGGGACTCCTTGATCTTCGACTATGCCAAGTACGAGGTCCAGCGGTTTCTGCTGAGCAATGTCCGATTCTGGCTGGAAGAGTTCCGGTTCGACGGCCTGCGTTTCGACGGCGTGACGAGTATGCTGTACCACGACCACGGGCTGAACCGGGTCTTCACTTCGTATAAAGACTACTTCGGTCCGAATGTGGACGGCGACGCCGTAGCCTATTTGCAGGCCGCGAATGACCTTGCCCGCGCCGTTTGTCCCGATGTCGTCACTCTCGCCGAGGACGTGTCCGGGATGCCGGGCGCAGCGCGGCCCGTGGCCGAGGGCGGCCTGGGCTTCGATTACCGCCTGGCGATGGGAGTCCCGGACTACTGGACCAAGCTGATTAAAGAAACGCCCGATGAGGCCTGGCCCCTGGGCGCGGTCTACCATGAGCTGCTGGACCGACGTCCCGGCGAGAAGCGGGTTGGCTATGTCGAGAGCCATGACCAGTCGCTGGTCGGGGACCAGACACTGGCCTTCCGGTTGATGGGCCAGGAAATGTACTGGAACATGGGCAGAGAAAACGGCAGCCCCATCGTCGAGCGCGGCATCGCCCTGCTGAAACTGATCCGGCTGCTGACTTTCAGCCTGGCCGGGGAGGCGTGGCTGTCCTTCATCGGCAACGAGTTCGGACACCCCGAATGGGTGGATTTTCCGCGCGAGGGCAACGGGTTCTCCTACCACTATGCCCGGCGGCAGTGGTCGCTGGCGGACGACCCCGCCCTGCGCTACCATGACTTGAACGAGTTCGACCGGGCGATGCTGGCCCTGGACCCGGAGTTCGGCCTGCTGCGCGACGCTTTGATCGAGCAGCTTGCCCTGCACGAAGACACGCGGCAGCTCATCTACCGGCGTGGGCCGCTGGTCTTTGCCTTCAATTTCCACCCCACACAGTCCTACGCCAGCCTGCGTATCCCCGTGCCCGACGCCGCCGACTACCGCGTCGTCCTGGATACGGACGACGCCCGGCTGGGCGGGCTGGGGCGCGTCGCCGGCACGGTGTACCCGGTCCAGACCGTTCCCATGTATGGCCGCAGCCAAAGTGTGCAGATCTATCTGCCCTCCCGGAGCGCACAGGTGCTGGCGCCGGTCAGGTAGGATGGGGAAGAATCGCCCCCTCAGAAGGACATCCCCTCGCCCGTCGCGAACAAGCCGCCCAGAGGTTCCCATGAAAACACCCATCGCCCTGCTCTTCCTGGTCGCGGCGGCGGCGCTTGAGGCGGGCGGGGACGCGCTCATCCGGGGTGGCCTGTTTGGGCCGACCCTCGCCCGCCGCGTCCTGCTGCTGGCGGGGGGTGCGCTCGTCCTGTTCGCCTATGGCTGCTTCGTCAACCTGCCGCGCTGGGACTTCGGGCGGCTGCTCGGCGTCTACGTCGCCGCGTTCTTCGTCATGGCCCAGGCCATCAACTGGGTCGGCTTCGGCCAGAAACCCAGTCTGCCGATCCTGGCTGGCGGCGGCCTGATCGTCGCCGGCGGCCTGGTCATCACACTCTGGAGGGCCTAGCTGCAGACGCCATCCCATGTGGGGAACCCGGCCGTCCTGACCCATAAGGATGTCCCCGCACGCCCGCTGGGGATTACCCTGTCCGGCGTCCCGGGCGGCTGGCTGGTGATGGTCATCCTAAAGAGTGGCCACAACAGCCAGAGCACGACCTTCTACCCGGACCCGTCGCACGAGTGGGCCGGTTCCGGCGTCGGATCCTCTCCCCGGCGCAAGCGCCGACCCTCCCCTCAAAGGGAAGGGGGTGTCAAAGGGGGTGAGACTTGTTTATCGTGAGCCTGCCATGACCGGTGGGCCTTTGGACAAGAAGGTCATTCCTCCCGTGACACACCCTTCCCTCCGAGGGGAGGGTCGCGACTTGTCGCGGGGAGAGGATCCGACGCCGGAACCGGCCCACCGCAAAGAGAGTTAAAGACCAGGAGGGGGCAGAGAAACATAATGAGCGAGACCACGAGCGACACGCAAGGCATCAATCCAGCCGACTGGGACACTGTCGCGCCGCACTTCGCAGTCCTGGCGGATGAGGACCTGACGGCCCAAGGCGTCGGCGACTGGCTGCTGCGGTGGAGCGAGATCGAGAAGGAGCTGGGCGAGGCCGGGGCGCGGGCGGGCCGGGCGAAGTCCGAGGACACGGCTAACCAGGAGGCGGAGGCCGCCTATTTGCACTTCGTCCAGGACATCATCCCCAAGTGGACCGTCGCCGCCCAGGCGCTCAAAACCAAGCTGCTGGCTGTACCCGGCTACACGCCGGCCCCGGAATACTTCCAGTTCCTGCGCCGCCTCCGCTCCGATGCCGATCTGTTCCGGGCGGAGAACGTCCCCCTCCAGGCCCAGTTGCAGACACTGGCCAACGAGTACAACAAGCTGACCGGGGCGATGACCGCGACCGTAAACGGCGAGGAGATGACCTTGCCGCAGGCCGAGGGCCTGCTGCTCGACCCGGACCGCAGTGTCCGCGAGTCGGCCTGGCGGGCCGTACAGGAGCACTGGATCCAGTCCAGGGAGCCGCTGAACGCCCTCTACCTGAAAATGCTGCCCCTACGGCGTCAGCTCGCGAAGAACGCCGGAATGGCCGACTACCGGGCCTATATGTGGCGGGCGATGAAGCGCTTCGACTACACGCCCGAAGACAGCCTGGCCTTCGGGCGAGCCATCGAGACCGAGGTCGTGCCACTGGCGAAGCGGCTGCTGGAGTCGCGCCGCCGGACTTTAGGCGTGGACACTTTGCGGCCCTGGGACCTGGCCGCCGACCCCAAGAACCGCGCCCCGCTGCGCCCGTTCGCCGATGTCGCCGAACTGGAAGCGGGAACGGCGCGCATCTTCGCGAATGTGGACCCCGCCCTGGGCGCGGACTTCGAGAAGTTCCGGCAGGGCTATCTCGACCTCGGCTCACGCAAGGGCAAAGCGCCGGGCGGCTATTGCGCGTTCTTCCCCAAGACCGGCCTGCCCTACATCTTCATGAACGCTGTCGGGACCGAGGGCGACGTCCGCACCATGCTGCACGAAGGTGGCCACGCCTTCCACGGGCTGGCGTCAAGCGCCACCCAGCCCCTGCTGTGGAACCGGGGGGCACCGATGGAGTTCAATGAGGTCGCCTCGATGGCGATGGAGCTGCTGGCCCTGCCGTACCTGGAGAAAGATCAGGGCGGGTTCTACACGCCGGAAGAGGCGGGCCGCGCCCGGCAGGAGCAGCTGGAGCGGATCGTCATGTTCCTGCCCTACATGGCGGTCGTAGACGGCTTCCAGCACTGGGTCTACAGCGAGGCCCCCGAGAATGTGACGGCTTCCGACATGGACGCGCAGTGGGACGCCCTCTGGGCCCGCTTCATGGGCGGGACGGACTGGTCCGGCCTGGAGGCCGAGCGGCAGACGGGCTGGCACCGCAAGCTGCACATCTTCACCGCCCCATTCTACTACGTCGAGTATGGCCTGGCCCAGCTCGGCGCCTTGCAGGTCTGGCGCAACGCCCTTGCCGACCAAGCCGACGCCGTGCGCCGCTACCGCTCCGCCCTAGCACTTGGGAACACGCGCCCCCTGCCGGACCTCTACGCCGAGGCCGGTGCGCGCCTGGCCTTCGACCGCGAGACGGTGGGCGAACTGGCGCGGCTGGTGGAGTCGCATCTAGAGGCGTAA